>JBDTEB010000294.1:0-9441 GCA_039922795.1 Chitinophagaceae bacterium | reverse complement strand
GTTGAAATATGACGATCTTCAGAACATATACAAGGAATTTCCCGAGTTTAATTTTGTGGGACGGATCATTACAGAGAAGTATTACACGTTGAGTGAGCAACGGTTGCATTCTTTACGCATGCAACGGGCGTCGGAGCGGTATGCACACCTTATGGAACATTATCCTGAAATTATCCAGCGCGTTCCATCTACCTATATTTCTACCTATTTGGGGATCACGCTCGAAACACTCAGCAGAATCAAGCATTATTAATTTTCAAACGGTGTGATTTTTTCGAATAGCGCTCGCTGGATTCATTTCAAGATCACTGGAAATCATTTTGGTGGATAAATTTCCCATCTGCAAATTTGAATATTAACCCCTTGTGTGGTACTTTGAGAGCCGGTTCACGGGTATTTTGAATTCAAGTCTGAGTAGTGGGTGACCAGCCATTCTTCCATCTTCAAAGTAATAAAGGATCCTTACTGCCCGTTTCACCGTATATACCTACTCTCAAACCTGAACCCTTATCAATGGAATCGCAGCCTAGCCATTTACAAAACTTTGAGAAAGAGCCTGTTCTGTCGGTTTCCGACTCTCCTCCGGCACCGTCACCGGAAATAATCTTCTTTTATCTTGGGAAGTCACCTTCGCAGGGCAAACTGCTTATCGATACTTTTCACTCCGGTTTTTTCCTACAGGACCCTGATGTGGCAATACCCCTGTTTCTTAAGACGCGTCTTGCCAGTTCATGCCCGGTTATCATCATTTATAACGGAATGCTTGGGAAAGATAAATTGCAGTCATTCTATGCAAGCCTGCCTTCTGAGCTGAAATCAAGTACCCCTATATTTGTGGACGCCACAAGGCTTGATCCCTCAGAACGCCAGGCTTATTCGAAACTGACCTTCGTAAACGAGATGATATCTCTGCTGGACCTGAAACCGGAAAGGCTTCTTTCGACGGCACAGTTTATCGTCCGCCTTAAATCGAACAGTCAAAAAATTCAAGTCGAATCCCGCAAACTGCCTTTTTTTATGAGGTCGATAGAAAGCCGGGAAACGCTGAAAAGAGTAATGGATATCTGTCTTTCCGCCCTTGCCATCGTGGTGCTAAGTCCCTTATTGCTCGTTATTGCTCTGGCCATCGTGATCGAATCGCGTGGTCCGATACTGTACATATCAAAGAGAGCGGGCAGGGGGTACAGGGTCTTTGATTTTTTTAAGTTCAGAACGATGATTCACGCACCCGATGCCAGTATCGGGCAGATATCTCATCTAAATCAGTACACTGCCGGCCCACTGAAAAAGCCGCTTTTCTTCAAGGCAACCAATGATCCCCGCATCACGAGGGTGGGCGCACTGCTCAGAAGTACCAGCCTTGATGAGCTACCACAGTTTTTTAACGTGCTGATAGGTGACATGTCCCTGGTGGGAAATCGCCCCCTGCCCTTATATGAAGCGGAGACGCTTACCAGCGACGAATGCGCAGTGAGATTTCTTGCGCCTGCGGGAATCACCGGTTTGTGGCAGATCACAAAAAGAAGCTACCGGGAGATGTCTGCAGAAGAGAGATTGAGCCTTGACATTTCTTATGCTCACAATAATAACCTCCTGTACGATTTATGGATAATGGCAAATACGCCTTCTGCCCTCATCCAGAAATCGAATGCGTAAATATCCTTCCTGCCTCATTTAACGCTCCTTTGAGAGAATGGTGTGAAAAAATCTCCCCATTGATCTTAACCTAATTATTAAAAGTCAATACCAGTATAGGTTTCATTGATGGCATAATTTAGGCCATTTGGTGGGAAAACCTCTGCTAATGTTCAAATCTTTAAAGGGTCTGATATTTTTCTCCTTCATATTTATTAGTGCAACCTCGTTTGCCCAGACCAAGTCAGTGCTTCTCGAACCTCAAAAAAGACGCATAAACCAGGGCGAACCCCTCCCTTCGCAGACAAACTTCGAAATCCAGGTTCCTGTAACAGAGCAGACGGGAATTATAAAAATCAATGTATTCAAGGGAAGCAGGTCGACCGACGTGCTCGATAACCAGGTTTGGGTACGCCCGAACAATTTTAGAGAAAACCTTGCCGAACTGCCTGTAAATGTCAGGTTTCGCAACAACAGTTATTACGGTTTTGAAGTGACGATCTATGAGCTTCTGAGCGATTCAGAAAGAACTGCTCTGCGGGAAATTATTCACCAGAATCTCGTAAACTACCTTCAGGCCACCATTGAAGCGAATAGCCGAGGCCTGGACCTGGATAAAAATGCCACCAGAGTTGTCCAGGATCTGAACAGTGTAGTTCGACGCAGCCTGTTTTATTACAGGAATACACAACAGCGGGCCTTCGAGGGTTTTTCTGATGTGGTAAAATTGAAACTCCAACAGCTTTCGAGGGTAAGGCTTTCCAACGCGCAGTTTAATATCCAGCGAACTCCTGCAGATTCGTTGATATCAGCTACCGAAATAAAGGCGATGTATGCGAATCAACTGATGACTGAGCTCAAGCAGGTAATTCTTGGCGAAGTAGATAATTATCTCAGTTTGGATTTTGTAAAGCTTGCTGATAATTTTGTTATCAATAACCGCGTCACCGAGAAATCTCAAACAATTTTGCCACTTTTTGTGGGCTACGGCGGAGTATATCTTGGTGGAAGCTTTAACAATCTTGAATCAGCCAACCAGGTTTATGCAGGTCTTTCCTTTCCCCTGGGAAGAGGAAATGAAACACATTTTGGCAGAACGAGTTTTATCATTGGTGCATTTCTCAATAACCTGAAAGATGGTCAGGGAAATACCATCACCGGTCCTGTAATTGACCGCCCTATACTGGCGGGTCTGGGATTCAGACTATATGATTTCATTCATTTTAATGCGGGTGTGGTGGCAACTTCCATGCAAAAACAATCTATAACCGATATCAAAACACAGGACATCAAGCTCCAGCCATTCGTGGGTTTGAATGCAACATTTAATCTCTGGCTTGGTCTGAACAAAAAACACTAATCTGCTTTGCACCTACAATTGACTATCATGAACGCTTCGTTGCACAGAACAAAACTTTTCTTCCTTTTATTTATAATTCTCGGCTCCACCAGCGTTTCTGCCCAGGAAAGAGAGCCCTGGGAAATTGGTTTGGGAATCGGTTACACCAATTATTACGGTGATCTGAGCCCATATAAAATAGACGGACTGAGAAACCTTTACAGGATCGCAGACTTCAACAAATATTACCAGGATAGACCGTCATTCAGCATTCTGCTTCATCGCAAATTGACACCAACACTTGGATTTATGGTGCAGGCTAATTATCTCCAATTCAGCATGAGTGACAGATACAGGAATAAATCTGGAAATCTGGACACCACCGTCAGGAATTATTCCCGTGCCCTTAATTTTCAAAACAACATGAAGGATATCGGTATCGCATTTACCTTCAATGCGAACAATGGGAGGGTTTTTGCAAAAGATGCATTTTTCTATCCTTCCTTTTACCTGGGTGCCGGTATCTCTCAATTCACTGTGAAAGGCGATCTTTATAACGCGTCGAATAACCCCTACAATTATCGCCTCCCCGGAAATATAAATGACGGAAGTTATGAAACCAATCTAAGAGACCTTCGCACCGAAACGGAAAATAAATACGCAGATGTTGAACCCTATGTAAATCTCGGTCTTGCCTTAAATTTCAGGTTTAGCAAAACATTTTCGCTGGCTGTACAATCGGACATAAAATATTCTGCTTCGGACTACCTTGATGACGTAAGCAGGCTCTACAAAACTACTTACAGCAGTCCCGCCGAAGCGTATGCTGCCAGGCCTGGATACAATACAGTCGATCCTTTAACAAGAGCGCGTGGCGATAACAATGGGATGAATGACTTTTACGTAAATAACCGAATGGTTTTGCATGTTGCACTTGGAGGTAAACCAAAAGCTGCCCGTTTTGTAGCTCCGGTAATTTATACGCTGGCACCGCCGGTACGATTGAGAAAACTGATGATAGATTCGGCAAGGGTCAAGGCAGTTGCAGATTCTGTTGCAATGGTTAAGTCTGACCTATTGCTGCGAGCAAGGGTGGATTCCGTAAAATTTCTCCAGGACAGCATTATGGCTGCGACGAATATCATAAGGCTCAATGATTCGCTTACCAGGGATCAGCTGATAAATATCAATGCCGAGCTTAAGGAAATTAAATCGGCAATCCAGGCTCAGCAAACAGTTCCAGGATTGAATAGAATCCAGACGGAGACCGATTCCATTAAGGCATTGCGGCAGAAGATAGGTTCACAAAAAAAGCAAAGTCAGGAAGATGTTCTGCGGTTACGCATATTCGATTTTCAATTGGATAGTTTGAATCGCGAATATGAGAAGGAAGGAAAGAAACCCGGTAACGAATCAGTGAATGTGCCAATACCCGCTACAGAAGAAAGCCCGGAAATTCGGGAATACAGCCAGGAAGTTACCACTTTGAAAAAGGATAACCGGTACACCTCCGACACATCTTTCAGGAACAACGTTAATGTTCTGGAGGCAAGGCTTGAGAGATATAAGGAACAGTCCAAGAAAGACGCGGTGGCAGAAAAAAGAACAGCAAATACTAATGCGCAACGAGTGGATTCGCTGCAAGACAGGATAAAATATCTGGAATCAACTAGTTCGGCTCAAAAAAAATCAGCGGAGGCAAGACATATTATCGATACCACTTCAAGTTTTGAACAGTCACCCCCTGTTGCGCAACAAGCGCCACCCATGGACGCTGTCGTAAAACGTCGTTACGAGCCAGTAATGACAGATACTGTGGCCGAAAAAAAGAAATGGTATCAGCGAATTTTCAGTACTGGCCCAAAAGACAAAAAGGTAGAGGGGGATAAGACCTCTGCAGATACTGCATCCGTAAAAAAGAATTGGTTCCAGAGGGTATTCAGCATAGGCCCCAAAGACGAGAAGTTTGAAAAAGCAAAAGGTGCGGACGAGAAAGTAATAGCTGATACTGCATCCGTAAAAAAGAATTGGTTTCAGAGGGTATTCAGCACCAATTCAAAAGACAACCAGGTTGTTGAGGAAAAAGCGGTGAGAGATACCGTTGTCAAATCGCGACCTTCTGCCAGAGACGAGAAGGTAATAATGGATACGGTTACCCGAAAAAAGAAGTGGTATCAGCGGCTTTTCGGCACTGGAGCAAAAGATACGCTGAAAAGTACGTCTTCTTCCAATCCACAATTGACTAAAGAGGAAGTTGCTTTTGGAGAGAACAATAGAAGGCGTCCCGTTGAGAAAGATACCGTTGTGCAACGCAGGCAGACGGCAGTATCCAAGACTGGTACTGAAGCGGATGCCGCCTTGATCAGCCGGAGATCGCCAGCAGCAAGAGACACAGTTTCTGTCAATTCCAGTCGGATAGCAAATGTTGATCCTGTTACAGTCAGAGATACTGTGGAATTAAAAAAGTTGATGGCAGAATCGGAGAAGACCCGGGCTCGTAATGAGCAAACCGTTCTGCAATTACAACAGCAGCTCAAACGTTCTTCTGATTCTTCAGTTTTTTACAGGAATGCGCTGGTTGAAGCGACTACAATTAAAGAAGACGAGCCGACAGAAAAGCCGGCCAGGAGATCAATTTTTTCCAATCGACGCAAGCAGCAGGATCAATCCCGGCAACGGGAAGCGGATAATCAGACAATCCAGGACGAGTATCTCAACCAGCAAAGATATCATTCGGGACAGATGAGTCAACTCCAAAAAAGGATCAACGACCTCCAAGATGACAATCGAAACCTCAGCAATAATCAGAAAAAATATGATAGTGAAATTCGCAGGCGTAGTTTGATAGATATAGGCTCGACTGCTGCAATAATTGCGAGCTCGCATTCCGGCAGGGACTCCCGCGAAATGAAATCTATGCGTGAAGAAATAGACCGACTGAAAATCCAGGTTAATAGCCAGGTTCAGCCCATAGGGCAGGCTGGCGTTGTTCCGTCAACTGATATCGCAGGGAAGACTGCGGTGATTATAACCACACCTCCTGTCGTCGCTGCCTTACCTGTTCAAACGATTGACACGACTGTTACGTCCGGTTTGAAGTCTGAAATTGAAATGCTCAAAGAGGAAATTGCTCAATTGAAGTCTTCTTCCTCCGAAATTCCCAAGGCAGTTGCTCCGGTGGAAGCTCCCGTTCCTGATTTAAGCAGTTTTCCCGTCGTAAGCGTTTATTTCGACACCAATTCGGTCTCTCTGGCTGCTGACCAGGCGGCCAAGCTTATGCCTTTCGCCCAGGCGGCCTCTACCAACACTAAAACTCCTATCCTTCTTAAAGGCTTTGCAGATGCGACTGGAAATGCAGCGCTCAACAGGAAAATCGCCATTAAAAGGATGGAGTCGGTAAAAAGCCTCCTCCTGTTAAGGTACAGACTTCGCTTTGAGCGGATCTCTACCGCTGAACCCCAGATCGCCTCAGGCTCTGGAAGTAAAAAAGCAAACCCGCTTGATCGCAGGGTAGATCTCGTTTTTCAATAAACACTCTCCCTCCCTGAGCTTTCCCTATTTTTGCAGCTATTTACAGTAAATGAAGTACTCAAAGTGGATTGGCGTCGGGGCTGTCGTATTAGTTTACGTAGCTGCGTTTATGCCTTGGATCGAAGTGCCCTCTCAGCATATTGTGGTGACGGGTATGCATACTGAAGGAACCAATTTTGGCAAGCCTGCAATGATGAACCTCATTATTAGCACCTTTTCACTGATATTTTTTCTTTGGCCCGCAATATTCGCCAAAAGAGTTAACCTGTTTTTTACTGCCTTTAATGTTGCCTGGACTTTGAGAAACTCTATCATATTATCCACCTGTCGTGCCGGAGAATGCCCGGAGAAAAAACTAGGTTTATACCTGATGGGCTTCGCCGCAGCGTTGATGCTGTTTGCGTCGTTTTTTCCCAATGTGAAGCTTGCCGAGCCTGAGACAGTTGTGCCAGAAGATTAGACATCGGTGCCGCTTACTCAATTGCACTATGGAGAGTAATACTCTTCCTTCAACACCAACTACGATAATGGTTCCGCAACAACACAGAATTGTTTTGTTCTTTACAGCGGCTTCACCATGATATCCTTGAAATACACCTTGCTTTTTGGGTCATGGCCCTGTAGCGCAAAAGTTCCGGAACCAAGATGTCTCGCCTTTTGATCCTGATTTGCAGGTTCGGTATATTCATTAATGGTTTTTCCATTTATTTTGATCGTGATTGTTTTTCCCTTCACCATGATATATTGTTCAAACCAGACATTGTCTCCCGCAACAGAATCCTTGTTGTCTTTGATGGCGTAAACGCTCCCCGTCCTGCGCCAGTCGGTATGAGAGTTGTTTACCTGTATCTCGTAACCGATATTCGGCCAACCGCTTTTCTGATAAGCGGTATGGATATAAATTCCGGAGTTAGATCCCGGAGTAGTCATGACCATCGCCTTAAACTCGAAATCTTTAAAATCGTGACTTGCCACCGGACCTTCGTAAAATAAGTGAGCCGTTTCGCCATGCACGGCAATACTGCCATTTTCGACGGAAAAGGTAGAGGCATTGTCACCAACCTGCCACCCCGCAAGCGACTTGCCATCAAAAAGACTGATCCAGCCTTTTTCTGTATTTTGCGAGGCAGCTTCAAAGCTTATTAATGCAGAAAGCGCATAAAGAACCAGGATTTTCATATTGCGGAATTTGTTTTGACTTCTAAGGTAGCCATTTGAATTCATTCGCCTGAGAGGGGTTCTACAAATTATTATATACAGCTGATTAAGTATTTACCAGTAATATACAAATCCTCCTTTAAAATCGGCTTTCCGAACAACATAGTCAGGGAGTTATCCCACTAAACTTCGTTTAATTTACACTTTTTACCGGGCAGTGCGTACGAAGCCAACCGATAGATCTGCCTGCTGCCTTTTCTTAAAACTTTACAATAATCAATATACTCTATCGTTTTGGTATTCCGAGCCCTGTGCCTGGTGATCTCTTTGATTAACCCGGACGGTCATTCATTGTGTATATAACCAAAGCATATCAGGAATGTACAGGTACGTGTTATTATTTAGATAGCTGGTAATTTAATAAATAGTAATGCGAAAATTATCCCTCTTTTTCTTTTTTCTATTGTTCGTAAGTCCTGCATTCTCGCAGCAGGTTGTAATCGACAGCACCCTGAATTCCCGGTATCTCAATCACGAGTTGTATTATTTCGAAGATCCGGAAGGCAGGCTTGCCATCAAAGATGTTTTAAAAGAAAGGCAATTCATACAGGTGAAAAAAGACATCCTTAACCTCCTTGTTACGAGGTCTGTATTCTGGATACGATTCACTGTTCACAATCGCAACAGCACTACCAAAAACCTCGTTGAAGTAGTACAGCCGTTGCTTACCCGGGCCGATTTTTTCGAGCCGGACAGTAACAATAATTACATCGAAACAAAGGCGGGACAGGATTTCAGGTTTCTGCAAAGGGCAGAGCCCAACAGCGCAAACTTCGCTTATCCATTGAACCTGAAACCTGGTGAAACAAAAATATATTTTTTAAGGATAAGCAGTAAGGCACAGATGCTGATTCCCATCCATATAGTCACGGAACGGGCCCTTACGGTTACAATAATCAGCCGCAATCTCTGGTTTGGAATTTATTGCGGCATTATCATAGTAATGGTGCTGTACAACTTGTTTATCTTCTTTAGCATCAGGGATAAAAGTTCGTTGTATTATGTACTGCATACGCTTTTTGTAGGACTCACACAGGCTACACTTGTCGGCTATACGTATAAGTATCTCTGGCCTGAAAATATCTGGTTTGGCACCTACAGTACTTTCTTGCTCACCTGCCTTGTAAGTATTGTGGGTGTGCAATTTCTGATTGAGTTTATGCGACTTAAACAGCAGGAAAAGAAATTGTATTACACCTTGAAATTCTTCCAGGTACTCTACGTTATCTATATTGTACTTAGTGCCCTTGGCTTTTACACCGAAATTTATGGTGCGATATTGGCGACCCAGATAGTAATTGCTTTCTTCATTGTGGGCGCTTCCATTTATCTGCTGAGAAAAGGATATTCAGAAGCAAAATTTTACCTGATAGGTTGGTTTTCACTTATGACGGGCATCGTCATTTATGTGCTTAAAGATATGGGGCTGATCGATTACAATCCTTTCACTGCCTATTCCCTTTTATATGGCTCGGCTGCCGAGGTTACCCTGCTCTCCTTTGCCCTTGCTGATAAGATCAATATTTACAAGTTGGAGAAAGAAAAATCCCAGGAGAAAGAAATTCTTGCTGTAATTGAGAACGAACGTATTGTGCGGGAACAGAATGTGATGCTGGAAAGCATGGTCAATGAAAGAACTCATGAACTAAGGATCGTGAACGACGATCTGGTGAAAGTGTTGAAAGATCTCAAAGATGCAGAAGGACAACTTGTGGAAT
>JBDTEB010000293.1:0-2663 GCA_039922795.1 Chitinophagaceae bacterium | reverse complement strand
TGTTTTGCTTTTGAGCCTATCGCCCTCAGTATCTGGTTGTCGAGACCCAGCCTTCGGTTGAGCTCTTCTGAATAGGCATCCCAATTGGTGATGTGTTTTTGCGCCACCCCGCTTTCCATGGCAGCCCTGGCAACAGCCGGAGCAACGGTTACCAGTAACCGCGGATCGAGCGGTTTTGGAATGATGTATTGTTCGCCAAAAAGAATGGTTTTTTCATTATAAGCGAGGTTGACGATGTCCGGAACAGGCGACTTGGCCATTTCAGCAAGCGCCTTTACGGCAGCGAGTTTCATGGCTTCATTGATCTGCGTTGCTCTCACATCCAGCGCCCCGCGAAAGATAAAGGGAAACCCCAGCACATTATTTACCTGGTTGGGATAATCACTTCGCCCCGTCGCCATGATGATATCCTTCCTCGCACTCGTTGCCGCTTCGTAGGAGATCTCGGGATCAGGATTTGCCATCGCAAAAACGATGGGATTTTTCGCCATGCTTCTGATCATATCCTGGGTTACCACGTTGCCAACACTCAACCCAAGGAAAACATCGGCATCGCGCATCGCTGCAGATAGGGTAAGATCGGATTTGGTGACCGAAGCATAAGGGAGCTTGTTTTCTTCCAGTCCGGGCCGGCCATTGTAGAGCACCCCATCTTTATCGAACATGATAAAATTTTCCGGACGCGCTCCGAGTGCGGTGTATAGCAGCACGCAGGCCATAGCCGCAGCACCTGCGCCGTTCACCACGAATTTCGCTTTGTTGATTCGCTTTTTCTGAATCTCGAGCGCATTTAAAAGCGCAGCACTGCTGATGATCGCCGTGCCATGCTGATCGTCGTGCATCACCGGGATCTTGAGCTGTTCCCGGAGTTGTTTTTCAATATAAAAACATTCGGGGGCCTTGATGTCTTCCAGGTTGATCCCGCCAAAAGTGGGTTCAAGCGCTTTGACGATGCTTACAAATTTCTCAGGGTCGGTTTCATTTATTTCTATGTCGAATACGTCTATATCTGCAAATATTTTAAACAGTACACCCTTTCCTTCCATCACCGGCTTGCTGGCTTCGGGACCGATATTCCCAAGTCCGAGTACTGCTGTGCCATTACTGATCACCCCTACGAGGTTACCTTTGGCGGTATATTTATAAACGTCTTCAGGATTGTTGTAAATCTCTTTGCAAGGTTCCGCTACTCCTGGGGAGTAGGCAAGCGAGAGGTCGCGTTGAGTTTTTGCGTCTTTGGTAGGTACTACTTCTATCTTGCCCGGTCTGCCCTTCGAATGATAATCCAGTGCCTGCTCCCGTCTTAACTCTGTTTGCATGTTGCAAAGTAAGGAAATTTATTTCCGCCAATCCCGGCGCTGACGAAATGCCCTGTGATGGCGACTATGGAGCTTTCCGTCAAATTTCTGTGAAGGTAAAACCGATGAAAACCGGACCTGTCTGCTTTAGCAAACGGCAGTGCCCCGGCGAGGATGGCTGTCTGCGAAATTTCTTGTTAAGACTATAGCTATGATCGCTCTCGTTACCTAATTTCGGGCATGCGAAATTTTATCCTCCCCTTGATGTTATGTAGCCTTATTATCGGTACATCCTGTCAGAAAAAGTCGGAAATGAATCTAACGGGTACGGATAGCACAGCCGTCAAGGCTACCAGGCTGGATCTTCTCAGAGATTCGGTTTATCTGTATACAAAAGAAGTTTATTTATGGAATACCCTGTTGCCAGGCTATGCACAGTTCAATCCAAGGCAATATTCCGGCGCAACAGAAATTGCGTCTGCGACCAATGTGATGAATGGCGTACGAGCACTGCAGCCACTGGATCGTTTCAGTTTTGTGACGTCGACAGCAGCAGCTGCCGGCCTTCAGACTGGTGAAGATGTCGACCTGGGTTTCCTGATTAAACCAGCCTCCATAGATCGCGCCTATCCAATCGATTCGGTCTACTGGTTTGTAAATTATGTTTACGCCAGCTCTCCGGCTGGAAAAGCAGGTGTTCAACGAGGTATGATGTTGTCAAAAATTAACACCACCAAGCTCGATTACAGCAATGCCACAGTAGCCGTGCTCAATGATATTTTTTACGGAGCGACTACCTCGGCATCTTTTCAATTCATCAAAGCAGACGGAACAGCCCTGGGCCCGATCACGCTTACCAAAGCTTCGTATGTGGCCAACTCTGTCTTGTATCGTACCGTGCTTACTTCTGGAGCGAAAAAAGTGGGCTACGTTGTGTTTAACCAGTTCTTTGCCGAGCCTTCGAGGAAAGAGTTGGGCGATGTTTTTACTTATTTCAGTAGCCAGGGTATTACCGACCTGGTCGTTGATCTCAGATATAACGGGGGCGGTTCTACGGGTACGCAGGATACGCTCGCCAACCTGATTGCGCCTTTGTCTGCGAATAATAAAACCATGTACCAGTATCTGTACAATGAGACGCTTCAGAAAAATGAGCATCAGCTGATAAAGAAAAGCCTGGGCTATGGCAATATCTTCAGTTCTGCAGGCAACACGCAGGTGTTTAAAAAAGCGGGCAGTCTGAACCTGAGTCGGGTGTTTTTTATTGTCACCGGTTCAACAGCTTCTGCGAGCGAACTACTGATCAACAATTTGAAACCTTACATGAACGTGCAGATTATTGGTGACACTACCTATGGCAAGCCG
>JBDTEB010000292.1:0-13285 GCA_039922795.1 Chitinophagaceae bacterium | reverse complement strand
CATCGGTACTCAGTTTAGTGATCGGATCTGCATCGGACAGAGCCAGCGATCTCTCCGCGGCGTACGTCATGCCAAGCCTGCGAAAATATCTGTCGGCGACATTCAGTAAATCAGTTGTTCCGGACTTGGCTCCGAGAATTTCAGTTAGTCTGCCGGCAGCGGCATGTGTTTGAAACTCCATCTGCCAGAGACGAAATTTTGCGTGAATAAATCCCTGAACGAAGAAGGCGTCCGCGTCTGAATCTGCAAAAATATGCGGCACCAGCCTGTCATCAAAGTAAACAGCCGCTTTCCCCCGCATACCTGGAAAATGAAAATTCTCAGTAAAGTCTTCATCAGCGGGTTCCGCATTTTGCCAGATCCCATGCTGTGGGCTCAGCAGTTTGCCCAGCGGGGCAGGCAGCATACTGGTGGTGTCGAAAACAATGATCAGCAGTAAGGTGAAAATTCCGGATATAAGTAACGAGGCGATGCGCATGACGGCAATTTAATGAACTAAGCGAGAAAAATTATTTATCAAATATCAAACAAAGGATCAAGTCTTATCTCAAGTGTAAACCATTAACGATTCAAGATTTTTTCAAAAAGGGTGAGTTCTTCTGCCTGGTTAAAAGAGTGCAGTACAACCCTGAGCCTTTCCGCTCCTTTCTGAACTGATGGATAGAGAATGGGTCTTATATCCAGTCCGTTTTCCTGCAGCCGGGATGCCATCATCTTTACCCTTTCGTTTCCTTCAATTATTACTGCTTGCACAGCAGTATGGCTGTTGGAAATTTGAAAAGGGAGATCAAGTGAATGAAAAATAGTTATCAGTTCTGCAAGTGCCTCTCTCTCTTTTTTCATCGAGGGAAAGGTACGGTACGATTGTAACACATGCCGCAGTGAAATCTCCGGCATTGCAGTGGTGTAAATGAATGACCGGCAAAAGTTTACCAGGAAATCTCTCAGTAGCGTGCTTCCCAGAACGACTGCTCCCATTGCGCCACAGGCTTTTCCGAATGTGTGGATCCTTGCGAAACAATCCTGCTCGAGAGAAAGTTTTTGTACGAGGCCCTCGCCTTTGTCACCAACGACCCCTGTCGCATGCGCCTCGTCAACGATGAGATGTGCGCCTGACTGTTTACACAGTTCCACGATTTCGCGAAGCGGAGGCTGGTCCCCATCCATCGAATATACTGACTCGATAACCACGAAAACATGGCCCTTTGCAACAGCCAGTTTTTTTGAGAGGTCAGCCAGGTCATTGTGGTGAAAGGAAAAAGATGTGGCATTACTCAGGCGAATTCCGTCCCTGATTGATGCATGTGAAAGATAATCGTAAATAAGGGTGTCCTCTCTTCCGGCAACCGAACCAAGCAGTCCTGTATTGGCGTCATAGCCCGAATTAAAAAGCAGGCCAGCCGGTGCGGCATGAAAATCGGCGATATATTTTTCGAGTTCCTCTGCGAGGGCCGAGTTTCCGGTGAGCAATCTTGAACCCGTGCTGCCGGTTTTGAGATGGGCGCTATTTTCTTCGTTGAGCAGATTGTTTCGTACAATACCGAGGTAGTCGTTGGAGCTGAAATCTATCCCGGCAGGGTTAACGGAAAGCGCACGCAGCGCATTCTCTACCTCTCTTTTTTGCAGCCTCTGATATAGAAATGAATCGTTCAAATTTGCCAGGATATATTTACTCGGTCGTTGAAATTCCCGGCGCAAAGAAAACACTTAATTACATTCCTGTACATTTGTTTCGATGAACCAAACCAAAGAGCCGAAGAATATCCTTGGACTTCAGCTTCCCACAGATCCCCGCTGGGTTAACCTTGCAGAAATTTCGCTTGAGGCCATCCTTACCGATCATGCCTGGTGCGAGCAGAAGGCTGCCTCAAGCTGCATCTCACTGATTCAGCGCTACCCGGGGCATGACAAGATCGTTACCGAACTCTCACCAATAGTTACGGAGGAATGGGGTCATTTCAGAATGGTTATCGCCGAACTTAAAAAGAGAAACCTCGTATTGGGCAAACAACGAAAAGATGTTTACGTTAACGAGCTTCTGCCCTTCCAGATTAAAGATGGCAGTGAAGAAGTACGTCTGCTGGACAAACTATTAATTTTTGCCCTGATCGAGGCACGCAGTTGCGAAAGATTTAAACAGCTGAGTGAATGCCTTAATGACGAATATCTTCGAAATTTTTACCGGAGATTTATGGAGAGTGAAGCCGGTCATTACCACCTGTTCATTGAGCTTGCCGAGACCTATGCCGGAAAACAATCCACAAGGGAAAGATGGAAATCGTGGCTCGAATTTGAGGCAGGATTAATGCAGAGGATGGAAGTCAGGGGTGACAGAATGCACTAAGTTCTCCCCCTCAACATAAACAGACAACTCATGAGCGAGACCAGTTTTGCCAACCTGATGAATGCCCTTGACTTCATGGAAGCAGCCATAAAAAAGGCCTCCATCATGCGGCTGCTCAGATCCACCCACCTGATCTCAGAACTGAGACAACGTAAAAACCTGCTCCAAAAGGTCAATCCAGCATTTAACGATGTTCGCCCGGGCGAGCACCTGAGGCAACAACTCTGCCGCGTAAATGAAGACAGCACCGCATGGGAAGAAATTCAGCTCAAACCCGGATCTTTTGAAGAAGAGGTAAATTCACTGAAAAGTAAATATCCTGACACGGATATTAAAGACTTGTATCTGTCCGGCCCACTTGCGACATACGCCCGCTCCCTTCAACTGGTTACCGATTTCCTGAACAATGACCGGTCCATACCTGCTTCCTATCCTGAGCAAAATCTCAACAGAGCACTCAACCAGTTCACCCTTCTGGAAAAAATGGAAGAATACCTGCTTGAACATCATCAACTGGATTTATACTCCATAGAAAAATAAATTCACCTGCGACTGGATGAAGTCTTTAGGCTGTAACAAAAGTCGTTCACTAAAGGTGGTAAGTTTGCGCAGAGGTTCCTGTAGATCGTGGGAAGCCACGTAAGCGAACTCTTAGCCCAATTAAAAGCTATGGTACATTCATATTCTGAACCAATGCCGAAGCAAAATACATCTCCTCTTCAGACAAATCGATACCCGGATGTTTTTTCCGGAACTCTTTTACCTTTTGCAGGTAATTACCCATAAACTGTTTGTGGGCCATCGTTTCCGACTGAAAAGGTTTGTGATTAAAAGCATTGTTGATGTTCCTGATATCATCGGAGATCAGAAGATCCTCTCTGCTCATCCAGGTTTTTAGAAAATGTTCAAAGACAAATTCCGTTGCAGGATAATTTGGATGTACAAGATCAATATCATAATACCGGTAATCGCGTAATACATCGATTACCAGTTCGTAAGCAGGAAAATAATTCGCATTCGCATTGTTCGTAACGAGTTCATGAACAGCTTCAATCAGTCTGGCCTTGCTCCTGTTATTTTCAATAACGCCATCACGGATGTGCCTGACCGGTGAAATAGTAAATATGACTTGAAGCGACGGATTAAAAAGGTTCAACCTATTCATTACCGACTGAAACCTCTGAATAATTTCTTCGATGCCTGACAGTTTTTTTTTGAACCACTGACCTGGAGCCCGATGACAGTTGGCTACCGCTCTTCCATCTTCCGAAAGTTGATAGGAAAATGCCGAACCGAGTGTTACAATAAGGTAATTGGCCTGCTTCAAAAAATCAGCGGCATTATTTATTGATTTATTTATGGTTTCAACAACATTACCTGCTTCAAGTCCGGAGTATATGGAATGATGATCCCAACTCTGCCAAAGTTCGTTGAGGTAAAATAAATCCTGTGCCTGATAGATCTTCCTGTCGATATAGGTTTCCAAGGCAGTACAAACACCATATGGATCAAAGAGAATCCCGTTGGGATTTTGTAAAACTTGAAATTTAAGCTTCGATAACTTGCTCCCGATCTGTTCAGTAAAACAGGATCCCATCATCATGATCCTGTCAGCATAACTGATTTGCCCGGGGGCCGGCGGGATGGCAATATCTAGCATGAAATTCATCTTTCAGGAGTTAAACTTTTGGCAGGGGAATTTACTAACGGTTATGACCGGTCGACGTTTTGGAGAATATCCGGGAAGCCATTTCAAGGCTGGCGGTCAATGCCTCGCGATTCAGCGTAGGCAACGCATTTACCGACTCAAAATAATTGATCATCTTTCCCATGTCGATATTGCCTGTGAGGTGATCATCGGCCATCGGGCAGCCGCCGATCCCCAGCAATGCGCCATCGAAACGCCGGCACCCCGAGAGCCAGGCGGCCTCAATCTTTTCTCGCCAATTGTTCGGCCGGGAGTGCAGATGTAACCCGAATTTTGCTTTGCCCAATGTTGCTATCAAGCCTTTACAAAGACGGGAAATTGACGCTGCTTCAGCTACGCCAACAGTGTCGGCGATAGAAATTAACGTTACATCCATTTGGTTAATTTTATCGGCCCATTCAAATACAATCTCTTCACTGTAAGGATCGCCGTAATGATTACCAAAACCCATTGAAAGATATACCACCAGGCCTTTTCCGGCTTTCCCTGTGATCTCGCGAATATCGAGTAACCGCTCATGTGCGGCAGCGATGGAACTATTCCCGTTTCGTTGCTGAAATGTTTCCGAAATAGAAAATGGAAAGCCCAGAAGGTCGATCTTTTCAAAAGAAGCGGCTTCTTCGGCACCCCGCTTATTAGCGATGATGGCCAGTAGCTTTGATGCGCTTTTTTTCTTGTCGATCTTGTCAATCACCTCACGGGTATCCGCCATTTGAGGAATGGCTTTCGCTGAAACAAAACTTCCAAAGTCAATGGTATCGAAGCCAACCTGCAACAAGGCATTGATATACTCTACCTTGTCGCCGGTACTTATGAGGTCTTTCCATCCCTGCATGGCATCTCGTGGACATTCAACAAGCGCAACTTTCGAACTGGTCATAAAAACAAAGGTAGTTTCTTCGTTTCAATTGAACTCAGGGCCTGGCGACCAGTCGTTGTTTCATTGCCTCGTAAAGGATCATGGCCGTGGCTGCCGACACATTCAGAGACTCAAAGTTCCCTGCCATCGGAACACGAAACACATCATCGCAAACTTTTCTTAAAATCTGGCTTACGCCTTTGTCTTCGCTCCCCATAATTATGGCAGTTGGCGTGGTAAACGCAATATCATAAACCTGGGTATCCGCGGTCATCTCGCTTGCCAACACCCTTATCCCGTTAAGGTGGAGGTCATCAATCGCTTTCAAAAGGCTGGGAACGCGGCAAACCGCGATCTCCTCCAAAGCGCCGGCTGAGGTACTTATGGCATCTTCATTCAATGCACCTACCCCTTTTTCAGGAATGATCAGGGCATGAACCCCACAGCAGTAAGCCGTTCTGGCCATGCCACCAATATTTCGAATGTCGGTAATGCCATCCAGCATCAGAAACAAGGGCGTTTGGCCCTGTTCGACAATAAAGGAAATCGTGTCTTGCAGATCAAGGTATTTGATCTTTGATATAGCTGCAATATATCCGCGATGATTGGGGATATTAAGGCTGTTAAGTTTCTCCACAGGCACCCGGTTAACAGGAACCCCTTTTTCTAGAGCCAGCGTTTTTAAAGTTTCTACGTCTTCTCCGGTAAGATTGCCCTGCAGGTAGATCCTTTCCAGTGCCGGACCATCATTCAGGGCATCTATGATAACCTGAAAGCCCGCAAGCAGGGTATTTTTTTTGGGTCTGTTTTGCTGGTATCTGAATTGTTTCATATGTCAAATAACGAATTTCTTTAAAATAAAAAGCCTCCAGGTTGAGCTGGAGGCCGGATGATGAAGTGAAATATTTTAGAGTCCGAAAGCGGCTTTAACTTTGTGGACATAGTCAAGTTTTTCCCAGGTAAATAATTCTACCTCCATTTGTTTCTTTTGGCCGTCAGGAGAAACAAAAGTTTTAGTAACTGTCTCCGGCTTGCGGCCCATGTGTCCATAAGCAGCTGTTTCACTGTACATCGGAGTTCTGAGTTTTAAACGCTGTTCGATAAAGTAAGGACGCATATCGAAAATGCTTTCCACTTTTTTTGCAATCTCGCCGTCTGACAGTCCGACTTTTGCTGTACCGTAAGTATTCACGTAAACACTTGTTGGCTGGGCAACCCCGATTGCATAGGAAACCTGCACCAGTATTTCATCACAAACGCCGGCTGCTACGAGGTTTTTAGCGATATGCCTGGTAGCATAGGCTGCTGAACGATCAACTTTTGAAGGGTCTTTTCCACTGAAAGCACCGCCACCGTGAGCACCCTTTCCACCATAGGTGTCAACAATAATCTTTCTCCCGGTAAGTCCCGTATCTCCATGCGGGCCACCGATAACAAATTTTCCTGTTGGATTGATATGATATTTTATTTCGCTATCAAACAGGTGGGCATATTTGGTATATTTTGCCTTTACTCTGGGAATGAGTATGTTAATGATTTCGTTTTTTATAGTAGTCAGCATCGCCGCCTCTTCATCAAAATCATCATGCTGGGTAGAAATAACGATGGCATCAATTCTTGATGGCTGATTGTTATCGTCGTATTCAAGCGTCACCTGGCTTTTAGCATCCGGCCTAAGATACTTGATCTCATTATTTTCTCTTCTCAATATAGCCAGTTCGATCAGCAGCTTGTGGGCAAGATCCAATGCCAGTGGCATAAAATCGTCTGTTTCATTCGTTGCGTAACCGAACATCATACCCTGGTCGCCGGCCCCCTGCTCTTCCCTGGTGGTCCGGTCAACACCCTGGTTGATATCGGCAGATTGTTCATGGATGGCAGAAAGCACCCCACATGAACTTGCTTCAAACATATATTCGCTCTTGGTATAGCCTATCTTGCGAATTACGCCTCTCGCGATCTCCTGAACATCAAGGTAGGCAGAACTTTTTACTTCTCCTGCCAGAATAACCTGTCCGGTTGTTACCAGGGTTTCGCAAGCAACTTTGGAATTGGGATCAAAGGCGAGAAAATTATCGATCAATGCATCAGATATCTGGTCTGCAACTTTATCGGGATGTCCTTCAGAAACACTTTCAGATGTAAATAAATAAGGCATACTTATATCTATTTGAATGGTTAATAAAATCAGGGGGGCAAGCAAAAATGAAAAGAAATTTCATTTTTTATGGCGCAAAGATAATGTTCCGGTTAAATCTTGGAGTAAATAATTCTCAACTTCATTTTATTGGTAGGATGACTGCCGCCACCCAATACCACCCTCCCTGAAGCGATGGTGGAATTCACAAAAATGGGTGAGCCTGTTGGTATGGTGTAAGGAAAATATATCGGGAAGGTTGAATAGGGGGCATAAAGTCGGTACGTGTAAATAACGTTTTTTTGTGTGACTATGCCCTGGATCTGCCGGGTAAGGTCAAAATTGTAATGATTGTTAAGCATTACGCCACCAAAAACAGCCACATTATATGTTCCTGTCAGATCAGTTGAAAAATCAATGGGTACTGTCTTAAAAACCTTGTTTACAGAATCGATCATATCAAGGAATAGCGTCGGAGGAGGCAGAAGCCCCTGTTCCTGCGAGGGGAGTACATCCATAATAAGTTCGGCTCTGTGAATAAGCCGATTGGATACACCGTGCAAGCCCGGGACCGAGATAGTCGCAAATGAACCCGGACTGCTCTGGATATAAATTTTGTCTTTATTATTTGACACCGCGGCAATATTTCGCTGATAATTGGTATTGCTATTGTTTCTCTTTACCAGGTTTGCACCTTTTGCCACAAGGTTTTTATATACAAATTCGGCATAAGTGGTGTCGATCACACCTGCATTAAATTTCCGATAGTACACGGTAAGCCGTGTCTTGGCATTGTCAGACAAAACAAAATAGGCAATTGATTTTTTTCGCGGTGAGGCAACCGAATCAATCATCAATGCAAAACCTTTGAAGTAGGTGTTAAAAGCAGAATCGTTTCTGTAAGCGTTGGTTGTATCGTAACGGGCCAGGCGCTGACCCAGCGAATTATTTAATTTCAGACGGAGAATATTCTGTTCGGTAACCAGCGTGGTATCTTTGCCTTTCCTTATCACCTGCGGATCATTCAATGTTGTAAAGTCAACCGTTTGCTCCCCGAGAGGAGTAGGGAGAACAGGAAAGGGGGCTGCAGAAATTTTATAAAGTGTATCCTGGAAAACTGCGCTGGGAGAGATCTCCATCACTCGAACTCTTTCGATGGAATTTGAATCACCATATAATTTTGTGTAACTTAAAGAAAGCACTACCGAATCAACAATGCTGGCCGAGTCTTTATTTCCAAAGGGATACACGGCGGAATTCGCTGGCTGTACGTCAAAATAAATGGCCGCATTTGTGTTCCCGAACTCGGGATCTTCAAGATATCCAAGCGCATGATTATCAGTTCTTGTAATGGAAGAACTATCCGGCAAATAGATATTGTCTGTGATTACGTCAAGTACTGTATCAAAAGTATTAATGTTATCTACAGTCGGGATCAGGTTGGCACCTAAATCTGTAGTATCTATTTTCTGACAGGATTGATCGAATATGAGAATAAAAAAAAGGGAAAAAACCGCAATGAAAATTTTCTTCACGCAAAGTTGTTGTTTGGATTAGACAATGAGAACCTATTCAGATTCATTGCTTTGTATTATTTCGAAAGGTCGGTATATAATTGTAAATAGTCTGTTAAATCAGACTCGGCATTATATGAAAGCACCTTCTTTCCGCGCACTTTTCCAAATTCGCTGATCAGCGACTTCTCAACTTTTTCTGCGCCAAATGTGACTGCATCTGCAAATGTGGCCCCTCCTCTGAACAACTCCGTATTATCAGGATTTTTGAAAAGCTCAAGATCCTTGTCCTTTATATTGGCATGAATCTGCGCAAGCTTTGTAAAGTCCTCGCCAAGCGTTTCCTTGAAAGTATTCTGCCCAATCGTGTATATTACCTTACTGTGTGTAAAAACCGGTTCTTTTTTATATACTGTTTTCAGGTACATGGGTATAAGGCTTGTCATCCAGCCGCTGCAGTGAATAATGTCCGGGGGCCATCCAAATTTCTTGACGGTTTCCAGCGCCCCTTTACAAAAAAATACCGTTCTTAACCCGTTATCATCATACCACTTTTCCTGCTCGTCGTGAAAAATATATTTCCTCTTAAAAAGGTCTTCATTATCGAGAAAATAAACCTGGAGGCGTGCATTGGGCAATGAGGCAACTTTTATCTGCAAGGGGTAATCGTCATTATCAACGGAAACATTAATACCCGAGAGACGCACCACTTCGTGAAGGCGATGACGTCGTTCATTTACCACTCCGAACCTCGGCATGATGCATCTCACCTCGAATCCACCGTCATTTGCCTTGATCGCAAGCTTGTTCGCGATTTCTGCAAATTCAGTCATTTCCAGGTAGGGTGACATTTCATGAGCGATAAATAAAATTCTTTTCTTTGTTGCCATTATCGGTTAATATTGATGTTCAATAGAGCGACTCTCACCCTTTTTCATTCGGTTTGCAAAGTTAAGGGTTTTCAAAAGATTTTAAGCCCTGGCCATTCCTTTCCCGTTAAATCTTAGTGTAGATGATCCTTTTCAAGCAGGCGGATACTTTGTCGCGTTATTTGGCAAAAGTGCACCTTGAAGGCAAAACAACAGGCTTTGTTCCCACGATGGGAGCACTGCATGATGGACACCTGGCACTTGTTGAGTCTGCCAAAACTAACACCGATGTTACTGTGGTGAGCATTTTTGTTAATCCTACACAGTTCAACGATCCCGCAGATTTCAAAAAGTATCCAGTGTCCATAGATCAGGACGTTAGACTGCTGTTGGAGCATGGCGCAGACATTCTTTTCCTTCCTTCACAGACGGAGATCTACCCTGCAGGAACGGGTCGTCCGAAACAATATGAGCTTGGAACGCTGGAAAGCCGGCTCGAAGGAGCCTTCAGACCCGGGCATTTCCAGGGAGTATGTCAGGTAATGGATCGTTTACTGGGAATCGTTACCCCCGACAGGCTATTCATGGGCAGAAAGGATTACCAGCAATGTATGATAATTGAAAAACTCATCAGGCTGGAAAAATTTACTACTAAACTGGAGATAGTGAATACCGTCAGGGAGTCTGATGGACTGGCGATGAGTAGCAGGAACATGCGTCTCTCTGCGAGGGAAAGATCGATCGCACCATCTATTTATGAAGCGTTACAATATGTGAAAAAGAACATTCAACAAGGCAACCAGGAACTGTTGCTCGCGAAGGCAAAAGAATTGCTTGCCGAACACTCGTTTCGCATTGAATACCTTGAACTCACCGACGCCGAAAACCTTGAACCTGTTTGCGATTGGGATGGAAAACGCGGCATGGTCGCGATCGTCGCCGGGTTTATCAATGAAGTGCGCCTGATAGACAATCTGCCTGTTTAATTTCCATTATATTTGGGTTTCATAACAGCGATTGTCACTGACAGGTTACTATTACATTCTATAATTCTTATTCCATTTAGCTGGTAATTATGAAGAAAAGAATACTTGGAATTGGGAAATATTTGCTTTTTCTTGGAATAGGTGTTTTTCTTCTCTGGCTCACTTTAAGAAAATCGAACTGGGAGGAACTAAAGAAGGATATAGTTACTGCAAACTTTGTTTTTCTCATCCCCGCCACATTGATGCTGTTGCTGAGTCACCTCAGCAGGGCGATTAGATGGAAGATCCTTATTCAGCCACTGGGGTACAAACCCGGGCTTTTAAATACATTCTTTGCGGTGCTTATCGGGTACTGGGCCAACCTCGCCGTACCCCGCCTGGGGGAAGTGCTGAAATGCACCATACTTGGGCGTTACGAGAATGTTCCAGCCGACAAGCTTGTTGGAACTATCGTAGCGGAAAGGGCTTTTGATGTGCTGAGCCTACTCGTACTATTCACCATTACGATAGGCACTCAATATGATCTGGTAGGGACTTATACCGCGGAAATCTTTTCCCAGTTTTTCAGGAATAAATCAGGCACGATGGAGATGAACAGGATATATATTACGGTGACCATCATACTTGCATTGTTATTTTTAATGTATTTACTGCTAAAAAGATTTACCCACTTTTCATTTATCCGCCAGGCAAAAGACATTTTGCGCGGTGTATGGCAGGGATTGACGAGCGTCCGTTACATCAGGAACAAGGGTTGGTTCTTTTTTCATACGGTGATGATATGGGGTCTATATCTTCTCAGTACCTGGATGGGATTCTTCGCGATGCAAAACATGAGTCATTACGGAATTAAGCCCGTTTTATCTTCTCTTACCTTTGGCGCTCTTGGCATGATAGTACCATCACCCGGAGGAATTGGTTCCTATCAGTATGCGGTGCAACAGGTGCTGTTACTTTATGGCATATCGCCTGAGAAAGGGCTTTCATTAGGCATGCTTTTATGGTTCGCACAAACAGGTATCGTCATCGTTTCAGGAACGATCAGCTTTTTCTTGCTTCCTCTTTTTAATAAATCAAAAAATGAAAAATCCAGAATACATACCGCATAAAATTTACGATGTTCCCAGCCTCCTTAAACAGGTTGCCATCTGGAAATTCCTCGGAAAGAAAGTCGCCTTTACCAATGGATGTTTCGATCTGTTACACCAGGGACATATTGCCGCTCTCTCCGCAGCGGCAAACGAAGGTGATGTACTGATCGTAGCGCTTAACGCAGATATATCCATAAAAAAATTGAAAGGCGAGGATCGGCCGGTAAACAACCAGCATTCCCGATCGCTGATCATGGCTTCTTTGGTGATGGTGGATGCCGTAGTCGTTTTTGAGGAAGAAACTCCGCTAGAGCTTATAAAAATAATAATGCCTGATGTGCTGGTAAAAGGTGGAGATTATCCCATTGAAGAAATCGTCGGTGCCAAAGAAGTGATTGCAAATGGAGGAAGAGTGACTATAAACCCGATACTTGAAGGTTTTTCAACATCTGGCATGATAGATAAAATTAACAACTGTTAACGACTGCTATAAAGGCGTTCTATCTCCTGCACAAATAATTCGATCTGGAAGTCATCCCCTTTCGCATCGTAAGGCTGCTTGAGATTGCTATTGTAAAAAAATGCAACGGTCTGAAAAATCCTTGCGGTGATCCCCCCTTTATATTCTTTGATAATATTGTAACAGTCATTGCCCGTCTGTCGATTAATCAGTTTCATCAGCACCCTGCCCTGGTAAATGGAGAGATTGGTCAGTGGTTCCGTAAATTCCTTTTTCAATTCCTTCTCGCGTGATTTCAGATAAGCTTTGCGCTCGTCCTTTGTCGTGATTTTTGCAAGCTTTGAATTGATGTCATTCATAATAGCACCCGCCTTCCTGGCATAAGGAAAAGTGACATATACAGCATTTCTTAACCGGTTGTATTCCTGCGTCCGTTTTTTCATGGCCGCCGACATCTGTGCCGAAACGTAGTAAACTTCCAATTCTCTTGACGGGATAGTGTCGCCATCTATTACCATGAACGGGCAGTAGATAGTATCGTAAATTCCATAACGCGGATTGACTGGGGCCTGCTGGGCAAAGGAAGGCTGATAAAGAAAGAGAAGGACTAGGATAAAAACCAGGCCCGGCAACGCTTTTATAAGGGTGAACTGATTTAATTTCATCTTTTAAATAGAATACAGTTAATACGGTGCTCGATGACAGGTAACCGCATAGCTTGTTAGCAAAAACTTACACTGCAGTCTTTAGTGCTTTGGACAATTTGATTCTTCTGGCTATACTCATGCCGAATCCTGCAATCATCACAAAGGTACCGATCCATAAAACGTTAATATACGGAAATTCGTATACTTTGAGTGCAACATAGGGAACCATGTTTGCAGACTCCTTTACTTGTATTTCAACCTTCTTGTCATCCAGGATTCTGCTGAATCCAATAGCAAGACTTTGCGCAAACACCGTGTCTACGATATAAGCAGGCTGGTTGTTCTTTACATAGAACATGGGCATCGCGGGGTACCTGAGGCCTTCTTTGGTAACAACCGTAAGGTCGGCCATCAGCGCAGTATCGGAGGCGCTGAAATGATACTTGTCGTTATTGGGGTTGGGAACTATTTTATTAAGGATCACATAACCGTTAGAATAAAAAATGGTATCGAGAATATTCATAGAATAGCTGGAAAACCGACTTGTATCCGCTTTCTCATCCATATTGTCAGCCGCACTGATGTACGAAAAAATATCCTTGTTCCAGTAATGCTTGCTATCGGGGTTGTTGGAATATTTCTCCTGTCCTTTGGTGTTTTTGATAAGATT
>JBDTEB010000291.1:0-6652 GCA_039922795.1 Chitinophagaceae bacterium | reverse complement strand
CTGTACAATCTCCTTTCATCATCATCTGGTTCTGGATATAGACGCCATCCGATGTAGTGAAGCCTACTTTGTAACCAGCAGTTTTGCAGATATGCGCGGTAAGTCTTGTCGTTGTTGTTTTCCCGTTTGTGCCCGTGATGGCTATTATCGGAATCCGCCCGGCGCTTCCTTTTGGAAATAGCATATCAATAACCGGCTCTGCAACATTTCTGGGCAAACCGGCAACAGGCTCGATATGCATGCGGAAACCCGGGGCAGCATTGACTTCCAGCACGGCACCGCCATTCTCGAACAACGGCGATTTAAGGTCGGGCGCCATAATATCTATTCCGCAGATATCGAGGTCCACGATCCTGGCAATTCTTTCAGCCAGAAAAATATTTACCGGGTGAACCTCATCGGTGACGTCGGTGGAGGTACCGCCCGTACTCAGGTTTGCCGTAGGTTTTAATAAAATGAATTCTTCCGCTGCAGGCACTGTTTCAAGGGTATACTGCCTGTCGTCAAGCATTTTTTGAGTAAAGCCGTCGATCTTGATCTGTGTAAGTACTTTTTCATGACCATAACCCCGTTTGGGATCTTTGTTTGTCTCATCCACAAGCCACTGAATGGTATGAATGCCATCACCAGTAATGCTTGCGGGAGTGCGCAGTGCGGCACAGATAAATTTATGGTTGATCACCAGTACCCTGAAGTCAAAACCGGTAATGAATTTTTCGTAAATAATGCTCCTGCTATACACCTGTGCATCTGCAAGGGCTTTCAGAGCCTGTTCCCAGTTATTGATATTTGTTGTGGCTCCTTTTCCGTGATTGCCATCTATGGGTTTGATGACTGCAGGATAGCCGACCGACTCAATAGCGTTTTTGAGATCTTCCTCATCCCTGATGATCGTACCTTTTGGCACGGGTACTTCAGCACGACCAAGCAGGTTTTTTGTTTCTTCCTTGTCACCTGCTATGTCAACGGCGATACACGAAGTAGTACTTGCAATGGTTGCGCGAATTCGTTTCTGATTGACGCCATATCCCAGCTGAACAAGGCTGTGCTTATTTAAACGGATGAAGGGTATTCCTCTTTTTACAGCTTCATCTACGATACAGCCGGTTGAGGGCCCCAGCCTGGTTTCCTCCCTGATCTCCCGAAGAACCTGGATATCTTCTGCCAGCGGGTATTCCATTCCATCTGTTAATGCCTGCGCAATTTTTACCGACGCCCTGGCGGCGAACACGCCGGCATCCGGTTCAACATAACTAAATACCACAAAGTATTCGCCGTCTTTTGCCCCGGTGCTTCTTGTTCTGCCGAAACCTGTTTCCATGCCCGCCATCGACTGCAGTTCAAGCGCGATATGTTCGATCACATGGCCCATCCAGGTCCCTTCGTCCACGCGCTGATAAAATCCTCCCGGGCCGCCCTCGCTGCAACGGTGTTCGTAAAGTCCGGGAAGTAACTGCTGCATTCTTTCCCTGAACCCTTTGATGAGATTTGTAGGGCGCTGTTCAAAGTCTTCGAGATCGAGTTTCATCTGGATCAGGTTAGGCCTGCGCACACTCCAATAATTAGGACCATTTAAAACCTTTATTTCTAAAACCTTCATATAAGGAAAATAAGTATAGTTGTATGATGACAGAGGTAAATTAGTTGTTTTCCATTAGGTCACCAATTTTGCACGCCAATCGGCTTTGGCAAACAAGTTTTTGAGTCGATCTTAAAAAAAGGATCATACTTTCAAGCCGCAGGCGTTGGTTGATTATTGGCTTCCCTACACCGGCAGAAGAATATAATATGGCGATAATCAGTTCACTGAAAAGAGAAGTAAGCCTGCTTCAGGCAACGTCTATCAATATGATTGACATGGTAGGCATAGGCCCTTTTGTAGTGATGCCGCTGGTGATGAACTCGATGGGCAATGATATGTTTATCTGGGCCTGGGTTCTCGGGGCATTGATCGCTTTTATGGACGGAATGATCTGGAGCGAACTGGGTGCTGCTTTTCCGCTTGCCGGTGGTAGTTATAATTTCCTGAAAGCTGCGTATGTTTCACCCTGGGGACAGCTGCTCTCCTTCCTGTTTGTATGGCAAACCTGCATCCAGGCTCCTCTGGTGGTAGCTTCCGGGGCCATCGGATTCTCACAGTATTTCACGTTTCTTGTGCCGCTGGGCTTTTACGAAAAAAAGGCGCTGGCAGGAGCAGTTGTGATATTGATTACCTTTTTACTTTACCGGAACATCAAAACGATTGCAAAAATTTCGGTTTTTTTATGGGCAGGAGTGATCGTGACGCTGCTCTGGATCATCATTGGAGGCTTTACGCACAAGCAGTACGAGTTTTCTTTTTTTCCTGAAGATTCGATGGATTTTATTCAGCCCGCTTTCTGGATGGCGCTGGGCAAAGGGTCTGTCAATACTGTTTACAGCTATCTCGGTTATTATAATGTGTGCCATCTGGGCAATGAAATTAAAAATCCGGCGAAGAATATTCCGCGAAGCATATTCATTTCTGTTATCGGCATTGCCACTTTGTATTTGTGCATGAACGCCAGTATTGTGGGTGTATTGCCGGTGGAAGAAGCGCGTCATTCGAATTTTATCGTGAGCGCATTTATCGAAAAAATCTACGGGCACCGCGCGGCGTTGATTGCCACGGGCCTGGTTCTATGGATCGCTTTCGCCTCGCTTTTTGCAGTGATGCTTGGTTATTCCAGGGTTCCGTTTGCCGCCGCAATGGATGGAAACTTCTTTTCCATTTTCGCCAGGGTTCACCCGACAAAAAATTTCCCATTCGTATCGCTTCTTTTCCTGGGTGGGGTAGGCTTTTTGTTCAGCCTGCTTTTCAAGCTCAAAGATGTGATCAGCGCCATTCTCGCCATGCGCATCCTCGTTCAGTTTATTGCACAGGCTGTTGGCGTGGTGCTTCTTCGCCGGCGGAAGCTAGCAGAAGACCTTCCATTTAAAATGTGGTTGTATCCACTGCCAGTCGTATTTTCCATATTGGTATGGCTGTTTTTATTTTATTCAACCGGATGGTATGCACTCTGGGGAAGCCTGCTGGCGATTTCAGGAGTTCTCGTTTACCTCCTGATAAAAAAGTTCAGGCCGCAGACAGGCTCAGCGCAGGTTTTGTGACCTTTCATATAATAACAACTTATCCTGTTTTCCTGCTGGTTATTATTTATTACAGTGATATAAGCAAATGCGAAGGGTCATCATTCATTACATTTCCGTTATTTTGTAGAAATCGCTAATTTTTTTGAATGTCTATACCTAAAGGAAAACTAATTGCGATAGGAGGTGCCGAGAATAAAGGTTCTGAATCGGATATCGGCGAGACCTTCCGCAATAATCTTAACTTTTTCGAACTCGGCATTCTGCGCAGGATCGTGGCGGAATCCGGTGGCCCAAAGGATCGCATCGAAGTGATTACTACAGCCTCGATGATCCCTCACGAAGTAGGAAACAATTATCTCAACGCTTTTGGCAAGATAGGCTGTACGAATATTGGGGTGATGCATATCCGCAACCGTGAAGACGCTCACAATGAGGAATACGTCGCCAGGGTAAGTGAGGCAGACTGTGTACTTTTCAGCGGCGGAAACCAGCTCAGGTTAAGTGCGGTGTTTGGCGGAACTGACTTTCTGAATATTCTTCAGACAAGATATGCTGATGAAGAGTTTGTAATCGCCGGCACTTCCGCGGGTGCCATGGCCATGAGTAACACCATGATCTATGAGGGCAACGCCACCCGCGCCCATCTCAAGGGAGAAGTAAAAATCACGACCGGACTTGGTTTTATGGATGACGTCATCATCGACAGTCATTTTGAAAAAAGAGGCCGTTTTGGCCGCCTGGCGCAAGCGGTTGCCAGCAACCCCTCCTGTATTGGAATTGGCCTGGGAGAGGATACAGGTATGCTCGTTACGGGCGGAAACCAGCTCGAAGCCATCGGCAGCGGAATGGTAATGATCGTCGATGGCCATGATATCAGGCACAGCAATATTGCCGATGTTCCCGAAGGCAACCCCATAAGCGTAGAAAAAATCATTATTCACCTTTGTGCAAAAGGCAATGGTTATTTGCTCAAAGAGAGAAAATTTATCGAGGCGATAGCGGATACTTCTCCCTATTATGCCGATTTATAAGGCTTGTAAAGATTTAAAAAAAACGATTTCTACACTTACTCATACCACATGAAACGCAGACAATTCATTGGCCAGTCAGCCGCCGCTTCGGCAGCGGTCGCCCTTTCCTCTTTTCCGTCATTCGCTTTCAAAAATACAGCCGATTTCCCCCTCGTCCGAACCAGGGCATCAGAAAGGAAATTTACCAGTGCGGCAGTTGAAGAAACCATAAAAATGGTGAGCTCAAAAATGGGAGATAAAGAACTGGCCTGGCTGTTTGAAAATTGTTTTCCCAATACTCTGGATACCACAGTTGACTTCGAAATGATCAATGGGAAACCGGATACCTACGTGATCACCGGAGATATCGATGCTATGTGGCTAAGGGACAGCTCCGCCCAGGTATGGCCCTACCTGCCACTGATCAGGTCGGACAATAAATTGCAACTGCTGATCAATGGGGTAATCAACCGCCAGGTAAAATGTATTCTGAAAGATCCATACGCCAACGCATTTTATAAAGATGAGAACAAGGTGAGCGAATGGAAATCGTCCGATATCACCGACATGAAACCCGGTATCCACGAAAGAAAATGGGAGATAGACAGCCTGTGCTATCCCATCAGGCTTTCTTACGGGTACTGGAAAACTACCGGCGATCTGAGCATCTTTGACAGTGAATGGACGCGGGCGATGGAACTGATCATCAAAACGTTCATTGAACAGCAAAGGCTCGACGGACATGGTCCTTACTCTTTCCAGCGTAAAACCGCCTGGGCAACGGATGGCGTGCCACTGGGCGGATATGGTTACCCGACTAAGAAAGTGGGACTGATCCATTCCATGTTCCGGCCAAGCGACGATGCAACCATCTTTCCTTTCCTGATCCCGGCTAATTTCTTTGCGCTCAAAAGTCTCAGGGAACTCCAGGAACTTGCAGCTGCCACCAAGAACCCGTCACTGGCCCAAAAGGCTGCCAAATTATCGGCTTCTCTTAAACTTGCGCTTGCGGGTTATGCGACCATCATGCAAAAAGGGTTTGGAAATATCTATGCTTACGAAGTCAACGGTTTTGGGAGTTTTAACCTGATGGATGACGCAAATATTCCGTCACTTCTTGGTCTTCCCTATTTTTCTGATATTAGTGCAAATGACCCTATCTACAAAAACACCCGCAAATTCGTGATGAGTGCAGCAAATCCATTTTATTTCAAAGGAACTGCAGGAGAAGGTATCGGAGGTCCGCATGTGGGAATGGATTATATCTGGCCGATGAGTATCATCATGCGTGGGCTCACCAGTACTTCAGAGCCTGAGATCAAGTCATGTATTTCGATGTTGAAAGGCGCACATGGCGGCACCGGTTTCATGCATGAAAGTTTTTATAAAGATGATGCGAAGAAATTCACACGCAAATGGTTTGCCTGGGCGAATACGCTGTTTGGAGAGTTTATTTTGAAAGTACACCATGAACGGCCGGCATTGCTGGCATGATCTGCAACAATTTAAGCATTAAGGATAATCTGTTTTAGCAGGGCAGAAATTTTTTCCGGTTCAATCATCGGAATCATATGCCTGCCTTTGGCTATTTTATGATCAGCCTTTACAAAAAAGTGTGGAAGAAGAATATCATGACTGCCATGAATATGAATGGTGTTGAGAGCAACCAAATTATTTTTCCAGTTTACTATGCTGTCGATGGTCCAGCTCACCAACCTGTTATCTGACTCCCTGATCATCTGCATGCAAACAACCTTGTCCTTTCTCAGATGCACACGTAAAAACTTGTAGGCGAGATTATTCAGCTGCTTGAGATTTTGAGGTTTTATGAGGCGGTGAATCGGGATATATTTCATCGCCCTCAGATAAAACGGCAGTTCCTTGCGGGTTTTTGCAGAAGAAATAATAATAATCTTACTGAATTGGATATATTTTGCGATCTCCATCGCAAGCATTCCTCCAAATGACAGACCAATAAGTATTGGCCTGGTACCGGTGATCAAAGATTTATACCTGAGGGCATAATTTTCGATTGATTCATTCTTTTCCGGGATCTGCCAGGGCAAATAAACAGGATTGCAGAATGAAAGATCAAGGTAACTGAAGGCTCTGCTATCTGCGCCCAGTCCGCTGATAAAATAAACCGTTTTAAGCTCCTGCTTCAACCAGGTAATAATTTTTCCTGCCTTTCTGAACCAATAGATACTCGTTGTGTAAAAGCATGCCGGCATCAATTTGCTCGGCGATATCGATCACCTTTATTCGATTAATGCTTACCCCTCCGTTCTGGATCATTTTGCGGGCTTCGCCTTTGCTGGGAAAGATCCCTGCTTCTGCCAGAAAGCTGATAACGTCAATGCCTGACCGAATTTTTTCGAGCGGATATTTTAAGGTAAGAACGCCCTCCATTGATTCGAGATCCTGCTTGCTGAGGCTTTCAATCGGTTCGGCAACTTTGCCAAATAGTTTTGCGGTAGTCTCACCTGCTTTTTCGTATTCCTCACTGCCATGGACATACGTAGTGACTTCCC
>JBDTEB010000290.1:0-3403 GCA_039922795.1 Chitinophagaceae bacterium | reverse complement strand
ATGAAGAGAAATTGTACGTCACGCTTACCGATAGAGACGGCCTGACATTGTACAAGGGAATTTTTTCCGAGAAAAATCTTGCAAAGACTTTCAAAATTCCTACTGAAGTTGGCTCTCTCAGCCTTGTTGTTACCAACCCAAAAGACAAAAGTTTTGAAAGGTATGAGATTTCAAATGAGAAGAGAGTTATTGACAAGCTGGTGATCGCCTCCGTGAGGTAAGTTTTAATTCCCCCGCCTTCAACGGGCGGCACGATCTCTCTTTTGTTACCTCCTGAACAACCCTTAAATTTGTTAGAATGTGCCACGGGCTTCCGTGGCACATTTTTCAATCAAAAAATATATGGGAGAGTTAAAGCAGGAAGAAGAGAAAAGCCTGAATTTTATTGAAGAGATCATTGAAGAAGATCGGCGCGCAGGGAAGAATAACGGCGAAGTGCTTACCCGATTTCCGCCTGAACCCAACGGATATCTGCACATTGGCCACGCAAAAAGTATCTGCCTCAATTTTGGCGTTGCCAATAAATATGGTGGTGCCACGAACCTGAGATTCGATGATACCAACCCGGTTACAGAAGATACTGAATATGTAGAGAGCATAAAGGAAGATGTTAAATGGCTGGGATTTAGCTGGAAACAGGAATTATATGCCAGCGATTATTTTGAACAGCTGTACGGCTTTGCTGTGACGCTTATTAATAAGGGACTGGCTTATGTTGACGACAGCAGTTCAGAAGAGATTGCCAGATTAAAAGGTACGCCATCCACTACCGGTACAGCAAGTGTTTATCGCAGCCGGTCGATAGATGAGAATCTGGCTTTATTCACGGATATGCGCGCGGGCAAATATCCTGACGGCGCAAAAGTACTAAGGGCCAGGGTAGACCTGGCTTCCCCCAACATGCACCTGCGCGATCCGCTGATTTACAGGATAAAGCACGCCCGTCATCATAGGACCGGTAACGAATGGTGTATCTACCCGATGTACGATTTCGCGCACGGACAAAGCGACAGCATTGAAAAAATTACTCATTCTATCTGTACGCTGGAATTTGTACCACACCGTCCGCTCTACGATTGGTTTATTGAAACGCTCGGAATATTTGCATCGAAGCAATATGAGATGGCCCGTCTTAACCTGACTTACACGGTGATGAGTAAGCGCAAATTGCTGCAGCTGGTCAACGAAGGCTATGTGACGGGATGGGATGATCCCAGGATGCCGACCATTTCCGGACTTCGCCGCAGGGGCTTCACCCCGGAAAGCATCCGCAGTTTTGCCGAAAAAATAGGTGTGGCCCGCAGGGATAACCTGATCGATGTGGCCCTGCTGGAATACTGTGTGCGGGAGCATCTGAACAGGATAGCGCTCCGTAGAATGGTAGTGTTCGACCCTTTAAAAGTGGTCATCACTTCTTATCCTGAAAATAAAGTGGAAATGCTGAAGGGAGAAGATAATCCCGAAGATCCTGCATCCACTTATCGCGATATTCCTTTTACGCGTGAATTATATATTGAACGTGATGACTTCATGGAATTTCCTTCAAAAAAATATTTTCGACTGGCTCCCGGCAAGTCGGTCCGACTAAAAAGCGCCTATATTATTCAGTGTGAAGAAGTGATCAAAGATGATGAAGGAAAGGTGATGGAAATTCATTGTTCTCATTTGCCCGATAGTAAAAGTGGTACTGAGTACTCCGGTGTTAAAGTGCAGGGCACGCTACACTGGGTGAGTATCCCCCACGCCGTAAACTGCCAGGTTCGCGAATACGACAGGCTTTTTAAAGTGGAGGACCCTTCGTCGGAGGAAGGAGATTTTAAAGCGTACATCAACAACGATTCGCTGCATATCATCGAAAACGCTTTCGCAGAACCGGCCCTGGCCCAGTCAAAAGCCGGCAACAGCTATCAGTTCATCCGGAAAGGATATTTTACGGTTGACAAAGATTCAACGAGTGACACCCTGATTTTTAACAGGACGGTGACGTTGAAGGATACCTGGGCGAAGGAGCAGAAAAAAAATTAATTATTGGGTGAGATTGGACATTGATTTTGCAAACTCGGCCATTGAACACTTGATAAAGTATTAGGCTAATAAGCACGGGGGTTTGTGCAGATATTTACGCCGTGGAGGAAGGTGTTAGCGGTTTTTGGAAACGAGCTTACGGGGGGCTTTCATGGAGGGAAGCGTTGAATATAAATCTGGTGAATAATTTTAGCCATTTAAGGGCAGCCCCGCGGGGGCTGTCTTCGGGGTTTGTATGAATGCTACAAATTGGCGGCCCGTAACCGGGCCAGGTGGTTGCGCCTGGGTTATAATGTTGGAAACGCGCACCCGAAAATTTTATGTCGGATTTTCTATGTTTAGATGGCGAATTAAATCATTAATCGCTTCGCTTCAAACTGCAGGGCTTCCGATACGATCTTGTGCAACGAAGCATCGGGATTTTGCATCAGCAATTCCATCAATGACTTATTTAATTCCCCGCCGGTAGCCGTGTCTGGCAGAAATGAGGCGACCTGGTTTATGATAAGCAAGTTTTGTTCCTTGAGATTAGTTACGGCCTCCCAGGATTCACGGGATACATAGATCTGCTGTGTAATATTGTGTTCAAACTCCTGCCTGATACTCATGGTAAGCAACTGCTGCATCTGGCGGGCAGTCAGTTCTGGCTGATTGATCCGGCTCACAAGATTGGGAAGCGAGATCCTCTCTGCCAGCAATACCAGTCTTTCGTAAGCCTGAAGCTGAAGAGGCAGCGATGCTTTCCCGGGTCTTGCAACCGCCTCAGCTTTCAAAGCGCTTTTCTCGGAAAAATAAGTAAAAAGGTAAATCGCCATTATGCCGCCGATTAAACTCACGGCAAGGATTATCATCGTTGAGGTAGACATCCAACAAATAATTTAGGTCCGCAAAGGTAACGGTTCTTTCTACGTTCAGTCCGGCAACGATGTTACATATTTTCTGATATGAACAAATAAGCGTAAATTTGCCTCTCGAAAAACGTACAAATCATGGCAACAGAAACCCTTCTCGAAACTCCCGTTACACTTACACCAGGCGCTATCAAGGAAATCAAATCCCTTATGCTGGCCGAGGATTTCGAGCCTACCCAGTTGCTAAGACTTGGTGTTAAGGGCGGAGGATGCTCGGGCATGACCTATATACTTGGTTTTGATGTTCCCACGGAGGCGGATGAAAAGTTTGAGATCGAGGGCATTTCCTGCATTATGAACAGGTCTCATGGCATCTACCTCATGGGCATGCAGGTCGACTGGCAGGACGGGCTTAACGCTCGCGGATTTACTTTCTCCAATCCCAACGCCAGCAAGACATGCGGCTGCGGGACGTCTTTTGCGGTTTAGCTTGGCAGGGCAGTTACTCATATGTAAACTTCAGGCCC
>JBDTEB010000289.1:0-6684 GCA_039922795.1 Chitinophagaceae bacterium | reverse complement strand
CTTGGGGCAATCATTAGCGCTATTAACAGGCAACGGCCCGTTGATTCAATAAAATTATCAGATGGAAGCTGGAATATCACTTCAACAAATGATACGCGTAACCCGGTCAGGCAGGCTCTTGAAGGCGGCTATTATAATCCCATCAATTATAACATTTTGGTGAATTTTAATACCGCATATACGATCATACCGGACCTTACGCTTAAATACACTTTCGGCCTTAGTTATAATATTAATTCAGCCTCACAATTTCAGAATCAACTGGCTTGGTATAATGGTACAGTAACCGGACCAAACAGTTCGACAATGTCGAATTTTATAGATAGGGAAAATCTACAACAGTTAGATTTGACGTATTCTAAAAATATACGGAAGCATCACTTTGACATGATTGTCGGAGGGCAGCAAAATATACACAACTATAATAGTACAACTTTATCAAGAGGAAACTTTATTAACAATAGCTCCAACAGCATGCAGTTGGGAGATCCCTCTTCACAAACAAACAGCAGTTCTCAGTACAAATGGATATTGGAAGGATTGTTCGGACGATTAAATTATGATTTTGACCGGAAATATATGGTTGAACTTAACTTCAGGGAAGATGTTTCGTCCCGCCTAAACCCTGCAACAAATAGGGATTTCTTTCCCTCAGCTGCTGCAGGATGGCGAATTTCTCAGGAGAATTTCTGGGGGAAAATCAAACACATGTTACCGGAATTTAAAGTCAGGGCTAGCTATGGTACATTAGGCAACGCTAATGTGGCAACTTCTACTGGAAATAATAATGCCATGTTTTATAGCTATAATTCCATTATCGGAAATGTCTATTCAAGCGGTCTGGGATACAACCTGGCATCAGTCTTTGATGGTACAATTTATAACGGCTTCTCTTTGGTTCAAAACCCAAACAATAAACTTCGTTGGGAAAGAACTACCATGGCCGATATTGCTATTGATGGAACGATTTTCAGTCCAAGGCTAACTTATACTATAGATTACTTTAATAAAACAACAAACAGCATGTTGCTTCAATATCCTGTTTCGGACGTGAATGGTGTAACCTCTCAAGTCGGAGTTGGTGCATCACCACAATATCCGGCTAACCTAGGCAGTATGTATAACAGAGGGTTAGAGGTTTCTTTTGGATATTCCATGCAAAACAATAGTGGCTTTAGTTATTCAATGAATGCTAATTATACCTATATAACAAGTAAAATAACAAATTTGGGTGGACTCAACCTGGCTTCAACAAATAGTTTGGCCGTTGGCTTTCCTCTTAGTGCATACTTTTTGTATGTCAATGATGGTTATTTGACTAAAGATGAATTTGTCGCTCAAAAGTCTAACGATCCAATTTTAAAAGGACAGAAATGGGGAGATCAGAAAATTAAAGATCTCACTAACGATAGTAAAATAACTGCCGACGATAGAATGATGATCGATAAGAGCAGGGTGCCCAAACATTTGTTCGGTTTTAATTTTGACTTTACCTATAAAGGATTTGGGGTAGCCGGCATGCTGCAAGGTGCCATGAATTATTACAAATATTTAGGGGCTAGTGTAGGGTACGGCTTTAATAGCGGATATAGTATTACAAATTGGTCAATTGATAATTCTTACAACCCATTAATTGATCCTAACAGCTACAATACCCGTTTACCACGCGTTTCAATCTCCAATACAATTAACAATACCTATAACTCTACATTATTCCTGTTTAACAGTTCCTATGTAAGATTAAAGAATTTCCAGATTTATTACGATTTACCTATTAGCGCTTCGAAAAAAATGGGGATGAAGAATGCGAGGATATATGTTTCCGGACAAAACCTCTTAACGTTCTCTAAATTGCCGAAGGCTTTAGGAATTGATCCGGAAATAAATAGTGCAACTGCTGGTTATCCGTTGGTAGCCATATATACAACAGGTTTAAATATTTCATTTTAAAATTATAGTAATGAAAAAAAGTTATTTGATCATCATTCTATTTTCTTCGGTGATAATATCATGCGCTAAAAAAGATCTGCAGCCAATAGATGCTTATTCTTCGGGTACTTTCTTTACTTCCCAGGCGGCTGCATTCAGTAGCTTGTCGGCCTGCTATTCCCTTACCAATCTTGGTGGCCAGTTTGAGGGAGGTAACAATTATTTTCTAGATGCTATCACCGATAATGCTTATAATGGATTTACTAACCAGTTACCTTTTTTTATCCCGCTAGGTACCGTTACGCCTTCATTAACAGGAAAGTATGCGGATTTCTATAGAACATTTTTTCCTTATACTGGTGTTGCATCTGAAAATCTGTTTTTAGCTAATATCGATAAAGTTCAAATGAATGAGAATTTAAAAGTTCAGTGGAAAGCCGAAGTCAGATTTTTACGTGCTTTTGATTACGCCCGCCGGTATATGTTTTGGGGCGGCGTTCCCCTGGTTACTACTCCGCTTAATTTCGGAGACGAATTAAAAATTCCAAGAAGTTCAGGAGACTCAACGGTAGCTTTCTGTTTAAGTGAATTAAAGGATATTATCAACGTGCTTCCTAAAACCATTGATGGTTCAGACGCTGCAAGAGCTACAAAAGGGGCTGCTTTATTACTTAAAGCAAGACTGGAATTATTTTGTGCAGGCCTAAAAGCAAACGGCATGGCAGACGGTGTAACGGAACAGGGAACGCCAGACCCTGCTTCGGCCGCTAAATATTACGCTGCGTCCGCGGAAGATGCACAAACACTAATTAATCTCGGTCAATACGGATTATCTACTGATTATGAAGGTTTGTTTTGGGAGAAAAATCAGGGAACACCTAACAGGCAACAAGAAGTTATATTCGAAGTGGCATACTCTTATCCAAATGATGGATCCGATTTAAGCGCCATTTATACTTTAAAAGAGGGAGGGTGGAATTCACAAAGTCCTACTCAGGACATGGTAGATGAATATGAAACAGTTAATGGCAAGATGATCAATACTGATCCCACTTACGATCCTAGCAATCCTTATGTGAACAGAGATCCACGATTATCTTATTCTGTAATTTATCCTGGTATGTTTTGGAATGATCGCTATTTTAATAGTATATCTCCTGCTGGAGGGGGCGAATATTATAATTCGAGTAATGGAAACCGCTCAAAGACAGGATATTCTTTGCGGAAATTTTGTGCTCCTTTGGCAAATATTCTGCATGATCCAGGAAGTGATTATCAGGGTTTAAATTTCATCGTAATGCGCTATTCGGAAGTACTGCTCACAAGAGCAGAGGCTTTGATAGAGTTAAATCAAAATTTAGGAGAGGCAGCAAGACTTATTAACCTGGTAAGGCAAAGAGCGGGGGTAAATATGCCGACAATTTCTGTCAGTGACCAGGCAACAATGCGATCTCAGGTGCGGCACGAAAGAAGGGTTGAGCTTGCATTTGAGGGATTGAGATGGTATGATATGAAAAGGTGGAAAATTGCGCAAGCGAAAATGAATGGCTCTGTATATGGCGTTCGTCCCGGTACGGTTAATTCCAGCACTGGAGCAATAACATTTACCGGTGTAAATATTACGGTCGGCGATCAACGTGTCTTTAATCAAAACCGGGACTACTACTTCCCGATTCCACAGGTTGATATAGATTTAGGGAAGCCAATTTTGAAGCAAAATTTAAATTGGTAATTTAAGGCGCAGGTCTGTTTTACGACCAAATCGCTTTAGAAAGGAATTCATTATGCACTAGTTGTTTTCAGATATTCGAAAAAGCTTCTATCACAGGAAGGTAATTTGTAATACTTCCCATTCTTAGGACCAACTGAGCCAGTTGTTAAGTTCTAAATCAGGCCGCGTTTGCAATTTGTATTGTAAAGTTGTAGCTTAGAAACCAGGAAGCCGGTGACCCTGTCAAGCTAAAATCATCAAATTTTGAATTAAGAACTATATGAGAAAAAGCATAAGCATCAAAACAGCAACACTTATTGGAACAATTTACTTCCTATTGTTAGGCTTGATAAATCTCGTTGCTACTTTTATCTATGCTGAAGTAAGATCTTTAGATTTAATTATAACAGTGGTATGCTTTCTTCCCCTCCTTGTACCAAAAACAATGTTTCTATTGGTATTCGGTATCGTGGCTGCTTTGATTTCTGCTTATTTAATTTTAGCGGCCATGTCATTTAGTCTGGATCAAAAAGTACAGACAAGCAAAATTTCCGTCCTTATGGGTTTTCTCCTCCTGGGATCGGCTTTGCTGGCATCGCTGTTACTGATTTTTTCAGCAAATTCTTCCGAAAAGTTTAGCGCTAAACTCGCAGACTAAACCATTACCGTCTACGCCTGGTTCGACTGGGAAATTTTCACTCCTCCAGGAAGAGCACAGTAAACTTATTTTGAAACTTTGACTTTTAGCAAAAAGCCTGGAATGTAAAATGCCTTACGATCCAAAACTCGCTGACAGAATCAGAGAATATCTTAGCCACTTTCCAGCCTTGGAGATTGAAGAGAAGAAAATGTTCGGTGGACTTGCCTTTATGGTCAATGGGAAAATGTGTGTAAACGCCAGTGGACAAAACTTAATGTGTCGCTTTGACCCGGCTTTGACAAAAGAATTGGCAAAGAAATCCGGGTTCCTACCCATGGTGATGAAAGGGAAAGAATACGAAGGTTACTGTTCCGTTGAACCTATCGGTTTTAAGAGCAGAAAGGATTTTGAATTCTGGATAAAACAATGTCTGGATTTTAATGGACGAGCCAAAGCATCAAAAAAACGATAACGGGAGAGACGCCATATTCCAAAAAAAAATTATTACAAGTAGGGCAGCATATTGAAACAATATGCCGTAGTCTGCTATCAGCTTTGATTTCGTAGGATTAATATTTCTTGCACAGCTACCAGGCATTACCTTCACCCTCTCAACTCCCTACCATCATGAAGGAATTCTTTTTCTGCCACAATCCCTTTCAAACCTTCAAGCCCGGCTCCGGATATTTCTTCCACGCAGCAAAGCCGAGATTCCAGGCCTCTTATTCTACCCTAGACGCCGGGAAAGGCTTCAGCCATATTGATCACCAGGGAAGCCATCTCTTCGTCGTTTATACCCGCGGCGACGGGCAAATAATCATCATACTGCTATGCATAGCCCAGAACATCGACCGTGCCACTACAAAACTTGAGGCGTCGCTGCAACAGGCGGCGGCATGGTATGTCTCCTGCCAGAACCTGGAGGATGAAAAGACCTATGGCAAAAAAGGAACCTATCATTTCCTGACAGAATTCAATGTGCTCACACCCGGACTTGCCGTGATACACCTTGAAGGCATCGATAAATATATTGTGAGCCACCCGGGCGGTGTGAAATCTTTTGATAAAGCGCAGGCGATGGACGAGTTTATGGTCTCTCTCGGTTACAACGATTTGCAACTGGAAATGGGTCACTATAATATGTATGCCGCAAACGTTTTGCTGAAATAATCGAATGAACACCAAACAACGAACCCATGAGATTTTTCGCTGTATATATCCTTTGTTTTTGCTGGGCGGAAACAATTGCGCAACAGAAATCCTCCTCTCCAATTACAAGTCTTTCGCTTTCCAACCCGGTTCTACCAAATGTTGCCGACGCAGGAGTGATCCGTTTCAATGGTCAGTATTATATCGGCGGTGTACACACAAACGGTTCCTGTTATGTTTCTAGCAATCTAATCGACTGGCAAGGTCCCCATCATGTATTCTCCATGAACAACCAATGGGCGACAGGTGCCGCTTCCGGCGATAACCAGATCCATGCCGACGACATGGTTTATATCAACGGAACTTTCCACCTGTACTGGTCAGTGAATTATTTTGGCAATGACAGGGATATCAGACATATTGGTCACGCGCAGGCATCCTCCATACTTGGCCCGTACAAGGAACCTGACCGCCTGACCTGGCTCGACAGCCGGATCGATCCACAAGTTTTTGTAGATGATGACGGAAAATTATATCTCTACATGGTGAAGTTCACCGATGGCAATACCATCTGGGGCAGACCCATGAAAGATCCTGCCCATTTTTCCGGTGATCCCGTTTACCAGTTTGCTTCTATGCCACATACCTGGGAAACCGTAGACAACCGCGTTGCGGAAGGGCCCTGGGTAATGAAATACCGGCAGAACTATTACATGATGTATAATGCCAATCATACCTCCACGCTGTGGGGTAACTATATGCTGGGTGTTGCCCAGTCAAAAACACCGCTGGGATTTAACCATGGCAACAAATATTCATACCCGTTACTGCAGTCAAACCAGTCAGACTTAAAAGATCTGCACCCTGACTTGTTGAAATATGATTCTACAGATGGCGGAATGTTTTGGTACACAACCAGCAAGCCTGCTGAAAACGACTGGAATACTATTTCCTTTAGAGACGACGGTTGGAAAAAGGGCAGGCCAGGGTTCGCGGCGGACGAGACCAGGGGCTCTACTACAAGAGACAAAAAAACCGATTGGAAAACCGGGGAGATATGGCTTAACCGCCACTTTGATTACGACAAAACAAAACATGGTAAACTCGCTTTAAGACTCAATCACAGCGGAGCCTCGCAGGTATGGTTGAATGGCAGGCTGATCTATGACAGTTCCGGCAGCAGGTATGTGATCATGAACCTGGATGCATCGGCCCTGGCTAATTTGCGCAAAGGGAAAAACATCCTTTCCGTTTA
>JBDTEB010000288.1:0-6426 GCA_039922795.1 Chitinophagaceae bacterium | reverse complement strand
AATGAAATACACTTTTCCACATACGCTCGTGTTGATGAAAGTATTTCGACAGATCAGCATATTGCTTTTCTGGATGCAGATAAAATCTCCTTTCCACTCATCCTGCGCAAGAGAAGGCAATCGGATTATTTTTATCCATTGGGCATGATGAAGAAAAAGAAAGTCAGTCGTTTTCTGTCGGATAAAAAATTATCACCCGTTGACAAGGAAAAAGTTTGGTTGATTGAAATGGATAAAAAATTGATCTGGGTCGTGGGAATCAGGATAGATGAGCGTTTCAAGGTGACGGAATCGACAAAGCAGGTCCTAAAAATTCAGCTGTTCAATACCTCCGGGAAATCTGCATGATGAAACTTTCAACAGCATTATAATTGGTGAAAATTTTTGTCGCAATAATGACAAATAATATTCCGAAAAGGCCACCGTAGATATGCGCGCCGTGAGCCCAGTTTGTGTTTCCCTTGCGCTCAAAATAAGCAGAAATTAAAATAAAGCCTACGCCAAAGATGTAACCGGGGATAGGAATGGGAATAAATAGCAAACCGATGCCAATGCCGGGAGACAGGATGATGGTTGCAAACACGATAGAAGATATAGCCCCTGACGCTCCTAAGGCCCTATACTGCGGAATGTCTCTGTATTTAAAATAATCAGGTATACTTGAAGCAATTAGACCGCCGACATAAAGAAAAATGTAGAAAATTTTTGCATTAGTGCCAAAAAGTTCCGGCTGAGCGAAATAATATTTTTCCAGGCTTTCACCAAAAGAATAAAACGCCCACATATTAATAATAAGGTGAAACCAGCCCCCATGAATAAACCCGTGGGTGATAAACCGGTACCATTGATTTTTTTCATGATTAATGGTGTAGGGCGAAAAAATAAGGTCATTGATAACTTTCGGACTATTAAATCCGGCCAGGCTTATTAGTACCGTTATGACAATGATGGAAATCGTTACTGAAAACATTCTTTCTTTTTAATTCGTTAAAGTTGATCGATACTTAACTGTGATGATATTTCTCGTTCCTGATGATTGTGCAGGCCCTGTAAATTTGCTCCGCTAAGATAAGCCGAACCAACTGGTGCGGAAACACCAGTGGCGAAAGAGACCATTGAAAATTTGCTCTTTTGATCACCGTTTCGTCAAGTCCATAAGCCCCGCCAATCAAAAAAACCAGCTGCTTTACACTTTCATTTGCCTTCAACTGTATAAACCCGGCGAGTCCCTCGGAATTTAATTGTTTCCCGCGCTCATCGAGTACCACCAGACAATCCTCTTTTTTTACCAGGTTTAAAATCAGTTCACCTTCCTTCCTCTGTGTTTCAGAAATACCATTTCCGGCAGCCTGCTTCGGTGGAGAAATGATCGCCCATTCCACCGGGAAATAGTGTGATATTCTTTTTGTGAAATCCTCCACGCCCGTCTTCACATATTGTTCATTGGCTTTTCCTATCGACCAGCATTGAATCTTCATGGTTAATACTTCTTTATTTTTCCACCCGGGTTTTCATGGATGCCAAGATGAAAATTTCTGTAAAATAAATAAAAAAAGAATGTAAAGGCATACACTTGATTTTACTCAATGAATTACCATAAAAAAGTTAAGAATCAACAGTCTGCGACAAAACGGAATAAATAAAGTCGGATTCCCGCCTCTTCATGGAAACGAAATCTCCCATGGCCAATCTCGTGAGAAAAGCGCGGTTGATTTATTCCCGGCTTATGAAAAAGGAAATCATAATGCCAGGTCAAAAAGGAATGAGGTAGTGACTAATAGTATGAAGATGAGCAACCTGGATCTGTTGGTCTTGCCAAGAGTCTTTTGAGTTTTTTTGTTCGCTTTACAATTTACGGGTATTATGTGTAGTGGTACAATCATACTAAATTGACAACAGGCCGAAAGCGGTACGGTCCTATAGTTTCCTTAATCTTCGAAATCTTTTGCTATCTCGTCGCAAAGTGATGAATATACTCCAGAGTTAGTATTTTGAGGGACATTTGCCTTGTTCTTCCAATCTCTGGGTTCGGCAATTTCTTTTGGCATCAAAATTTTCATCATCTATGAACATAGTTCCCGAACCCATTGCATCGCATACTCCAAACAGGGATGATGTTCCACATGACATGTGGACATTTTTTGATAAGAAGGGAATAGGTTTTCGTTTGAAGGAATATACCATTGGGGAACTCACTTCGTTGATGAAAACTGCAGGTTTTAGAAAGATTAAAGTCTGTGTGAGAATGAGATCAAGGTTTATATTGGTTTGTGCCAGGGCCCGGTCGCGCCTGGAGGCTGTTTTGGCGAAATTATCCCTGACTTGGCGACGAAGCTTTTTAAAACCGTTTTTGCAAAACAGGCTCATCGCCATCAAATAGTTTCTGGCGTATGCTTGCTGGTTTAAATTACACGTTCCCGGACAAAAAGAGTGCATGAAAAACTTTGGGTTATTGATTGTGGTATTTATCGTTTCCCGGGCAATAAGTTATTTCTCAGGCGTTCGCTTTGGTTTTGAGGCACTGGCTGATTATTGGCAGTACCTTGATGTTTACAGCCTCCGGTTTAATTTGCTGCATTCGATCTGGTACCAATGCGCGCAACCCCCGTTATTCAATATATTCCTTGGTTGCCTGCTCAAAGCCGGTGGTGGCGATGCCCCTATGGTTTTTCAAGTATCCCTGATGATTCTGTCAATCGTGAATGCGGTTCTGCTTGAGTCGATCATCAGGACCCTCACCGCGAATGCAAAACTTTCTCTAATAATATCTTCGCTTTATCTGATAGCGCCAGCAACCTTATTGCTGGAAAATGAACTTTTCTATACCACTTTTAATTCCTGCCTGTTGCTGACTGCCGTTTTTATGTTGCTTCGCCTGACCAGGAAGGCAAGCTTCTTAAATGCCTTTCTGTTTTTTCTAAGCCTGGCGTTGGTATGTCTCACCAAAAGCTTCTATCATCTTGCCTGGATGGCACTGGTCGCCTTGCTGGTTATGATCAAATTGTTTCCGACCGTTAGTATAAAAAAAACGGCATTGGCTGCCTTGCTGCCTGTCTGTATCGTTGCCGGCTGGTATGGTAAAAATTATCTGCTTTTTGGAACCTTTTCTGCCAGTTCATGGACCGGAATGAATCTTGCCCGGCTGGTTTATCATGAGAAGATAATCAGCGATACCAGTTCAATTGCCAGTGTAACTCCTTTTTCGCCTGTTTCTTCCTACGCAAAATTTCTCGATCTTGTGAAGCATACGCAAGGTTTTGGGAATGAACGGGTACTCAAAAATGAATTCAAAAATGAGGGGAAACACATCAATATGTTTAATGAAAACTACCTGGGCATTTCAAGGCTCTACCTCAAAGTTTCACGAGAAGAGATATTGAGCAATCCTGGAGACTATTTGAATAATGTCTTAAAAGCCGGGCTTATCTTTTTTACGCCGGCTTCTTCCTATTTCAAAGTGGAGGAAAATGAAAGAAAAATTAATTATTACGACGCCATCACCACGCTGAATTTCAGTTCTTTTTTTGCAGACAAACCGGCTCGTAAAAGAAGCCTGGCCGTCTCTTCAGTTCCAATGATGCTTCTTTATGCCTTTGTGCTGTTTATATTTTTTCGCAGGTCAAACTACCCGGGATTGTTACATCCTGTGGAAATGTTTATAGTAATCACAATTATTTATTCCCTGCTTATAAGTTCCTTTTTTGAGTATGGCGACAATATGCGTTTCAGGTATGAAATTCAGCCCCTGTTTCTCATTCTTTGTGCGCAGTATTTCAAGTCATTTTCAGGTCTGAAAAAATGTATATAGATGCTTTCTACTCCTTTTTTTCATACCGGAACCTGATGGCTGCACTTTTCTTTTCGCTGGAAGAAAGATAGATCTCGTATTTTTTTTTCCCCGCTGTAACCACCATCAGGGCTGTATTGGGTGGAATGGTTCCAAGATTTTCTGCGAACATGATCATTTCATAATCCTTATTGGGAAGCACGGGGAGATTTATCGTAATGGGTTTTTCTGTAAGTCCGTTCCGATATAAAATAAGTTTCTGGTTAAGATATATGGAGATTGTATCGCCATCTATCTGACCATTATCATACAATTCCAGTTTGATCCTCGAAGTATCGAGAATAAGCGTCTGTATTATTTCTACTTTCCTTGTCTCCGGCTTTAGTGTTTTTTGAATGGAGGCAAGTCTGTCATTCTGTACAACCTCTTCCTGTTTAAAAGCAGATTTAGGCACTTTTGATAAAGTAATCTTTCCCGGAGGGCACGCCAGACCCCTGCTCATTTCTTTACCAGTCCAGGTTCCCAGAAGCATTTCATTTTTTCCTTCCATATGCCAGGTTAAATCATAGGTCTTGATGCAAGGCACGCAGTCTTTAGGGATCTGCACCCTCAGTACTTCGTTCTCCATAATCACCATTCTCTTGGTTGACGTATTCAGTCTTCCGGAAAATTGAAGTTTTACAAATTTGCTGCTGTCGTAATAGTCGTAACTGGTTCCGTTGATAATGCCTCCATCATGCTCCAGTTGTAATTCGATGTAATATTCAGGGAAACAACCACCTGGTTCCTGTGTAAGTACGCCCCGCCAGATGCCCGAATAATCCTGCGCGTAGCTTGCATGCGTTGCCAGCAGCAGCAGTAAGATCACTGTTATTTTCATGAAGATTTTTAAAACCTTGAACAGATTTATGTACTACCGAAGCGATTTAGCCAGAGCTGCAGGTCAAGATATCCCTTTGCCACGCCTCTATTCCATGAAAGTAAATATAATTCGCTCTTTACGCACAAACCATCAGGTGAGGGAAATTATTTCGGTCTTTCATATTTGAATTTCACTTTTGCGTTTTTCTGCTCCGTTGAACTTATCCTTACCTCGAATTCCTGGTCGCCGGCTTTTACCACCATCAATGAAGTATTGGGAGGGAAATCACCAAGATTTTCAGCAACAAGAATCACTTCATGCAGTTCGTCCTCGTCTTTGAACTCAAACTTTAAAGTGAGTGGAGTAGTGGTGAGCATTTTCCTTGAAAGAACCAGTTTGTTATCGAGGTATACGGAAACAGTATCATGATCAATGGTGCCATTGTCGTAGATATTAATCAAAACGTTTGGACTCTTTACCACCAGGGTCTGTATGAGTTCATTTTCCCTGCTGGTGAGTACTTTCGGAATCGCCAGCGCAGGCACTCTTTTCGTGATACTAAGATTCGTTTTGCTACTATCTTTATTAGGTAATGCTGTAATTGCACTCTCTGTTATCGGCTTGGATTCAATACGGGTAACAGGGGGAGTGTTCTCGTTTTTTGAATGTGCCGAAGTCGTGGTTTTCGAATGAGCATGACTGTTAGTAGCAACCGGTGGGCTTGGCTTTGGCTTAACAGTGACCTTCGGCACTTCTGAAACTTTTGCTTTGGGAGAAGACTTTTTTGTCAAGTCCTTCGGCACGGGCCTGACCGGCGTTTTTGGTTTGGCAGAAGTTGTCGGAGGACCTGTTTTTCTCGCGGTAGCCGTCTCCGGGGCTTTGGCAGCTCCCTGTGTTTTCTTTTCTGCCTCCCTTTTTGCCAGGAAGGGTTCTTTGTAAAAATCCGAATTGGTCACTCTCACCAACGAAACAGTACCCCGGTCACAAATACTGGAATCATCCTGCCTGAAACTGGTATATTTTCCCTCGAGCGTTTCAACATTCCCATTTTTGGCGTATTGCATGAAAAAAGTCTGTACGCACGCGAAACTGCTTTGCTGCATTTTCACTTCAACCAATTTCATTTCCTGGAGCATTACTTTTCCAGTGGCAGGATTCACACTTCCATTGGCAATTGCTTTTCCGTAAAAAACGGTTGTTTTATACGAATAGGTAACACCATCGAATTTTTTGTTGTGCTGATTCAGCTGGATTTCGTATTTATATTTGTCATCCGAATTCAACAGGTTGGATATGCCGTCCGAAGATTGAAATGTACCCCTCCAAATCCCGGTAAGGTCCTGTGCCGAAAGGGAAATCCCGCTCAGCAATAAAATCAGTAAAGTAAAACTTCGCATGTTTGCAATTTACACTCAAATAATAATCACAGAACAATCCTAAATTCTTCCAGTAGAGGGTAAGTGTCCCAATACTTCGTTAATTTTGCCGTCCTTCAAAAGACAGATACTTAGTTATGATAAAGATCAGTTTACCAGACGGGACAGTCAAAGAATTTGAGCAGCCGGTTTCCTCACTCGAGGTTGCCAAATCAATATCTGAAGGGCTGGCAAGAAAGGTTATCGCCTCAAAAGTGAATGGGGAGGTTTGGGATGTAAGTCGCCCGATCGTAGTAGATGCTTCATTAAAATTGCTCACCTGGGATGATGATCAGGCCAAATCAACTTTTTGGCATTCTACCGCCCACCTTATGGCGGAGGCCGTTCAGGCTTTGTACCCC
>JBDTEB010000287.1:0-18427 GCA_039922795.1 Chitinophagaceae bacterium | reverse complement strand
ATGATCTGGCTGGCCACATAATCACCTTTCATCAACCACAAGTAATCGAGGTGTTTAAATTCCGGAAGTAAAAACTCGCCGTCGTGCTGGTTATTATACAGGTAGTGAGAAAGCGAATTGTTTGGTTCCGCGTATTGGTAAACCGGGAAAAAATATTTCCGTTCCTTCCTGGTTAGCTGGATCTCAATTTCATTGTTCATTCTAAAGTTTAATCGGAACAACTGGTTGATAAGCCAGCAGAACTGGTAGTCTTTCACCGGCGCCACGATGCCCAGCAGGCGGGTGTCTTCGAAAAAGTCTTCCGACATTTCGTCGAGATCCAGTTTAAGTTTCATGAGGGGTTGGGAATTGGTTAGAAGTTTATCGTGGCCACAACCACTTCAGTCTTTCTTTTCACTTTCACTTTTGCAGCTTCACCCGGCTTGAATTTTCCAAGTGCTTCCATATAACTCTGAAGGGAAGAAATAGCATGAGGGCCAAGTTCAACGATTATGTCCCCGGATAAAAGTCCGGCTTTTTGAGCAGGTCTTCCATCGGATACACCATCTATTCTAACACCCGAACCTTCAAAAGCATAATCGGGCCTGATACCCATTGTCACAGCAAATGGCGTTGTATTTTCCATTTGAATTTCTCTGGTTTTTGTGAATGGAATTTTACCCGACTTATTATTAAATTTAATCAGTCGGATAACATAAGTTATTAGTTTTGATTCGCCATCATAATTGATTTTTTCGATATCGTCCGTTGGTTTGTGATAGTCGTCATGTGTACCGGTAAAAAAGAATATGACCGGGAGATCTTTTCGATAAAAAGAGGTATGGTCACTTGGACCAGCCCCGCTGCTATCAAATTTAGGCGTCAACGCTTTGTCTTTAACTTTTTTAAAAGTTTGCGACCAGGCAGGCGAAGTTCCGTATCCCCCGATAACTATCGTTTTCTTATCCTTGTCAAGCCTTCCGACCATGTCGAAATTAAACATATAATTTGCTGTATGCAGATCTATGGTTGGATGATCGGCAAAAAACTTCGATCCCAGCATCCCGGATTCTTCGCCTGAAAAAGCAATGAAGAGATAATTATTTTTTTTGAGATTTGAACCCTTGAGTATTCTTCCCAGTTCGATGATTGCTGCTACACCGCTTGCGTTATCATCGGCTCCATTATGAATTAGTTTCTCTCCTGTATGAAGCAGAGAATTACCATCTTCGCCATAACCGATATGATCGAAGTGTGCACCAAGTACAATTGTAGTGGGGGCTCCGTTGTCTATAAAGCCGATCACATTTCCACCGGTTCGCACGCTGTCTGCAAAGCCGATGGTAAACTTAAACCTCAGCGTGGCCGTTTCATCACTAAAATATTTCCTGGCGAGATCTTCCGAAATAAAAATTACAGGGATTGCCAGGGCTTCTCCCGTCGATCTGGCATCATACAAAAGATCTGGTTTGGCAAAATCGCTATTGTAGGCGAAAATCGCTGACGCTCCTTTCTTGCCATAGATTTTTGCTTTGTCACTAATATAGGTTGAAAAATCAAAATGTGGATTTGCCAAAGCCGCCTGCAAATCTTCTTTCAGGTCGAGAAACCAGGGCACCCCGATTTCTTTCAGCGCTACGGAGCACTTGATTTTTATACTAGCTTCCGGCGATTGAGGAAAGGGGAAAAATCCCGAGGCAGGAATTGAATCTTCGTTGATAATCAAGTAACTTTTATTCTGGTAAAATCGTCCTTCCCGGATGCTGAAATTTTGCAAAAAGCTTCCGTTGTCTCCCCTCGGTTGAAGTCCGTCTTTTGTAAAAGCTTTAATGATATAATTCTGTGCGAGTGCCTCACCTTTTGTGCCCATCCTTCTTCCCTCGAGCCTGTCATCTGCAAGGTAGCTGATATGAGTCCGCAGGTTTTCTACAATTGTTTTATCTGCAACCGATTTTCGCTGGGAAAAAGCGTTGAAGCAAAGCAACAATACCAGGGATAATAATTGTGTCCGGAGCACCATACGGAAAGCGTTTCTAGACGAGGAAGGAATTTTACCAAAGGTATAAAGGCAGGGCGTATTCCCGCCAGCTATCTTCCCGGATCTTGAAAATATTCTTAATTATTTTTAAAAGCGGTCTAGTATTCTGTTCATCGATACACCAATGAAAATCACCTTTTTACTTTACTTTTGCAGATTGTCCTTTCGTGATAGATGGCAATTTACCCGGCTAAACGGCCAGCGTCGAGAAACCGGGTAAGAGACGAACTTTAAACAATTTTGCACTACATGGCCCTACCTCATCTCATTAAATATGTTTACACTAACGGTACGGAAGAAGTCATCCGCAGAGGAAAAAAGATTCACGCCATAGGGAATGTAGAACTTGTTGAATACGACGAACTTCATAACTCCGTCGCTTTCCGGGTAAAAGATGACAGCTACAGCACATTCTACAAAGTGCATATCCAGAAGTTCAATGATTTGAAAAGCATGTCTCTCCGCTGCGGTTGTCCATATAACCTCAGCGATATATGTCGCCACGAGGCGGCTTCGCTGATTCAGCTGCAGGAACTGCTGGACAAGAACATGCTAAAATCGGAGGCTATCGTTTATGACCAGCGCCACACGGTGGTTAAAATGAAATTCCTCGACCTGAAGACCATCAGGATGCTTTGTTCCGTGCAAACATATACTGATGCGGAACTTTACCTGCGTACACAAAAAGTGGTGATCAGTTACGCGAAAGATGAAATGGTAAAAGCCGACGTTGATCTTGACGGTTCGGTTTACCCTGTGGTGATCAGAAAAAATGAAGAAAGGAATTTCGACACGAGTTGTGATTATGAAGACTCACTGCACCCGCTCTCACTCCCGAAAGTGATTCTGCTGCTTCAGTTACTCAATGCATATGGTCCGCATTATTTTGATAGCATCAGGAACTGGGACAAGGAAAAAAACAAATTGCTGGAAGCCTACGGTTACACCCTTTCGGATGACCTGAAAGGTAAATTCGAGTTTGCTTATAAAGAAGGAAAACCTTTTCTGCGCGTGCTCGATTTTTCCATCAAAAGAATAAATCCCGTAGCCATACCAAAAACCAGGGAAGCCGAAGTGATCGAGGCGGAACCATTGGAAAAAGATGAGACCGGTATCCCCGGCGTCAGTCAGCGTCTCGGAGTGGTTTTTAATTTTAATCATGCCGCTTATCCGGGATTTTTTGTTGAAGCAGTACAAGGTGAAAGCGATGAGGATCAAAAAACCTTTGTTGGAAAAGTAGAGAAACTTGATCTTTCGAAATTCATCAATACCGATATTCTGGTCGAGAGTGATAAATCTCTGGTTCCCGCACTTCGAAGAATGCAGGACACCGAAGTCACCAAATACCTTAACCGCAACTCTCCTTTCAGCGGCATCTGGGAAAATATCATTCATCACGAAACGGATGAACTTCCAGAAGAAACGAAGAGCCTGATGGTGGAATATCTCCATCCGAAACTAAAGAAACTGTTTGCAGATATCGCCGACAATCCTTTTGTGTTTTATCTCAATGGCAATAAACTCTTCAAGACTGATAACCTCAAACTCGCCGGTATCGTTCCTGATTCAGTGTTTCCGCACTTCAGGGTAACCGTGGTCGCCAAACAATATGAAGTGAGTTGCTGGGCCAACATCGGTGGGCAGGAACTGGAAATCATCGACAACCAGCTTAACAGCAACCTGATGTTTTTCTTTCAGGAAAATCTTTACCTGTGGAAGGAAGCGGAAGACGTGGCCGTTATAGAGCCGTACCTGAGAGGTGGCCGTAAGAAGATCACACAGGAAGAATGGCAGGAGCAACTGAAAACCTATATTCTGCCGCTGGCAAAAAAATACAACATAGATTTTGATAAAAGCCTGGTAAAAGAAATCAGAGAAGTGGAACCGGAAAAGAGATTACTGCTGCAGGAAAAAGGCGATTACCTCGTTTTTCATCCTGTGTTTTCCTATAAGGGACTCGAAGCCCGCTCGGGCGACAGGGACCAGATTATCATACCCGACGGAGATAAACTACTGATCGTTCACCGCAACAAACCGGTTGAGCAGGAATTTATAAGCAGGCTGGAATCCCTGCATTCCAATTTCATCAAGCCCGAAGGTTCGGATAACCTGGTTTTGAAAGGCAGCGAAGTGCTGAAGAACAACTGGTTTTTCCTTTTTGTTGATGCAATGAAGGACATAAAAGTGCCCGTCCTCGGTTTCGAAGCTTTGAAAAATTTTCGCTTCAATACCGCCAAACCGCAAACCAGGATCCACATCAGCAGCAATACCGATTGGTTCGATGCGAAAGTTGATATACTTTTTGGCGACCAGCAGGTAAGCATCGCCGAAGTGAAACGCGCTCTTGGAAACAAACAGCAGTTCGTGCAGCTTCATGACGGCACACTGGGTATTCTGCCGGAGGAGTGGATCAAAAAGTATTCATTGCTATTCCGTGTGGGAGAAGGCAAGAACAATGAGCTCAAGCTTTCGAAATACCACATGAGCGTGATCGACGAGCTTTACGAGACCCGTGACGAAGAAGAGCTTTTTATAAAACTTGAAGAAAAATACGATCGGCTCAAGGGTTTTAAAAGTATCCAGGATGTTTCACCACCCGAGAGGTTGCTGCCGATCCTCAGGCCCTACCAGGCCTTTGGTTTTCAGTGGCTTAATTACCTCAGTGAAGTGAAATGGGGAGGAATACTTGCCGATGATATGGGTCTTGGTAAAACAGTTCAGGCCCTTTCTTTTCTGCAATATTTCCGTGACCATTTTGGTACGCTCAACGCCCTGGTTGTTTGTCCAACGACGCTGATGTTCAACTGGGAGAATGAAATTAAAAAGTTTACTCCGGCGCTTACCTATCATATACATCATGGCGGCGACAGGGCAAGAACGAAGGAGGTGATCAAAAGTTATAATGTCATCATTACCACCTATGGCACCTTGAGAAGCGATATCAAGATGCTTCTTGAAAACGAGTTCGATTATGTGATCCTTGACGAATCGCAGGCGATCAAGAATCCTGCGAGTAAGGTGACCCGGGCGGCCTGCCTGCTTAGAGCGAAAAATCGCTTGTGCATGAGCGGTACCCCTCTTCAGAATAATACTTTTGACATATTTGCCCAGATGAATTTCCTAAACCCGGGCATGCTGGGTAGCCTGGAGTTTTTCCGGCAGGAGTTTGCTATCCCCATCGACAAGTTTGGCGAACCAGAGCGCAAAGACCATTTGCGTAAACTCCTTTTTCCATTTATTCTTCGACGCACCAAGGAACAGGTGGCCAAGGATCTTCCTGAAAAAGTAGAGACCATCCTGTTTTGCGAAATGGAAGACGAACAGCGGAAGATCTACGATGCCTACCGGAATGATTATCGCGACAAGATTCTTGGGGTTATCGACACCCAGGGAATTCATAAGTCGCAGCTTACCATACTTCAGGGTTTGATGAAACTCCGGCAGATATGTGACTCACCGGCAATCCTCAATGAATCAGAGCCTTATCCGAATCATTCAATCAAGCTTGAAGAGCTCGGCCGTGAGATCTCCGAAAACATGGGCAATCATAAAGCCTTGATTTTCTCACAGTTTCTTGGAATGCTTGCATTGATCAGAGAGAAATTAAAAGGCCTGGGTATTAAATACGAATACTTCGATGGCAGCACCACCGCTATCGACAGAGAAAAAGCCATCCAGAATTTCCAGAATCAGGAGGAGTGCAGGGTTTTCCTTATCTCTTTAAAGGCCGGAGGTGTGGGTTTAAACCTCACCGCTGCCGATTACGTGTATATCGTTGATCCCTGGTGGAATCCTGCGGTGGAGCAACAGGCTATCGATCGTACCCATAGAATCGGACAGACAAAAAATATTTTTGCTTACCGCATGATATGCAAGGATACGATTGAAGATAAAATTCTGCAATTACAAGACCGGAAAAGGTCCCTTGCCCGCGATTTAATAGCCGACGACGACGGCTTCGTAAAAAACCTTACGAAAGAAGACGTAGAATATCTCTTCAGCTAATCACATTACCTTTTTTTGTATTCATCCTTTTGAGGCTATCTGGTGGTAAATATAATTTCCACCACAAGTTTTGCATTTTCTTAGCTTCTAATCCCCTCATTAAGTCTTATATAATTTACCGATAGATGAAACAATTTTTTCTCGCTTTTAGCATATTATTTTTTACGCTGGCAGTAAGCGCCCAAACAAAAACCACGATCAAGGGCAAGATTGTGGATACCATATCAAAAGAAGTGCTTCCAGAAGCTACTATTTCCCTCTTAAATGTACAAGATTCATCTGTTGTTGCTTTCGCCCTGGCAAATGCCAAAGGCGAATTTCAGTTAAAAGATATTGACACCGGTACCTTTCGCGTGATGGTTACCTTTCAGGGTTATGTAAACAATAATCGCCGGATAGCGGTACTTGGAAACAAGCCGATAATTGACCTTGGATCTGTACTCATGGTCAACAAAGCCTCCATGCTTGAAGAGGTGGTAGTTGAGGCTCCACCGATCACGGTTAAAAAGGATACTGTGGAATTCAGGGCCGATGCGTTCAAAACCATCCCTAACGCAAACGCGGAAGATTTGCTGAAAAAGATCCCGGGAATGGAAGTAGATAAAGATGGCAACGTAAAAGCCCAGGGAGAAGCCATCGCCAAAGTTTATGTAGATGGAAAGGAGTTCTTTGGTACCGATCCCAAAATGGCCACCAAGAACATTACGGCTGACATGATAGAATCGGTGCAGGTTTATGACGACATGAGCGACCAGGCCAAATTCACCAGGATCGATGACGGCAGCCGGGCCAAAACAATCAATATCAAATTGAAAAAGAATATGCGTAAGGGTTATTTCGCCCGCGCAATGATTGGCGTTGGTGACCAGGGCCGCTACCAGGGCAACCTCTCTTTGAATAAATTCAATGGAGACAGCCGTGTATCAATTGTGGCCAATTCCAATAACCTCAATAAATCCACTTTTAATTTTAGTGACGTTGTGTCTGCCATGGGAGGTTCGACAGGTATTCGTGGCGGCGGTGGCGGCGGTACTGGTAATTTTGGTGGTGGCGGCCGCGGCGGTGGTGGAAATTTTGGCGGTGGCGGTAATGGTATCACAAAAGCGAGCCTTTTCGGTATCAACTATACCAACAAAATCGGAACCAAGCTTGACATTACAGGAAGTTACAATTACTCGGAGTCTGAAAACCGAAAACAAACAACCAGCCTGCGTCAAACATTCCTCCCAGGCGATTCCACCACCTTCGCCAACGAATTTAGTACGGCATTCACAAAGAATCAGAACCACAGGATGAGTCTCCGTGCAGAGTACTATATCGATTCAATGAACTCGATCCTGTACACCCCGCAGATAACATTCCAGAAATCGCATAATGAATCACTTGATTCAAACTATACGTTTGCTCAAACTCCCAAGTTTGCTAATTTTCTCTCTAACGCCGGCAGTACAAATTATATGAATAACAGAGACGGCTCTACGATTTCAAATAATATCCTTTATCGGAAAAAATTTAGAAAGTACGGCAGAACATTTACACTCGGTTTACAAAATACACTTACTAATAGTGATGGCGATGGGAGAAATCTTTCTCCTCTTGCTTATTATAACCCTGATGGAACATTACGTTTACGCCGGGATCAGAACCTGATCAACACACAAAAAACAAAAAGCAATAACAACTCGGTAAGCGCTTCATATACTGAACCTATTGGTAACAATAAGATCCTGGAACTTAACTATGCTTACAGCAATAACGAGAACATATCTGATAGAAAGGCTTTTAATTATAATTCGCTTACAGCCGCATTTGACAAGGTGAATCCACAACAAACCAACTATTTCGAAAACTTTTTCACATCTCACCGTTACGGTGCCAACTTTCGTTTACAGGAGGCAAAATATAATTTCCAGCTTGGTGGCTCAATGCAGAGCTCTACGCAGAAAAATAATAGCATCAGGGCGATTTACCAGGTCAATGGAAAGGATTCTGTGATCACCCGGAAGCAGAATTTTCTAAACTTTTTTCCGACGGCGAATTTTCAATACAATTTCACCAAGTCATCAAATCTGAGGATTAACTATCGTGGTCGTACCCAACAGCCAACAATTACACAGTTGCAGGATGTTCCGGATGTATCAAATCCGCTTGTCATCTCAACCGGTAATCCTAACCTGAAACAGGAATTTTCGAACTCGATCAACACTGGTTTCAACAGCTTTAACCCAGCTAATTTCAAGTATGTAAATGTGAACGTCAATATCGGACAAACATCAAATAAGATTGTTAACAGCATCGATTCAGTTAAAGGCAGCTATGGCGTACTTTTTATAAAACCTGTTAACTTAAGTGGTGCTTACAACGGATCTTACAATGTAACCCTGGGTATTCCTTTAAAGCAAAAACGCGGAAGCAGTTTTAACTTCAGCAATGGCATGAATTACAGCAAAGATGTGAGCCTGCAATACGGAGTGTTGAGTAATACCACTAATTTTAATATATCTCAATCTGCTGGCGTGAATCTTGATTGGGAAAGGAAATTCAATATTGGTTTAAGAGCACGTGCTACATACACTACTTTGAAATACAGTATCAAACCAACTCTGAATTCATCATACCTCACACAGACCTACACGACAGACATGACTGTTTATTTCACCAAAACAACTTTCATGACGACCGATTTCGATTACCTTATCAATACAGGTCGTGCTGCCGGGTTTAACCAGGCGATACCATTATGGAACGCTTTTATCGCACAACAGTTATTTAAAAAGAAAAACGGCGAGATCAGGTTTTCAATTAACGATATCCTGAATCAAAATCAGGCAATCACAAGAACACAGTATGATAACGGCTTTTACGATAGCAAAACAACCGTTCTCAAGCGTTACTTCATGCTGACGTTTACGTATAACCTCAATAAAATGGGAGGAAACCAGCCCATGCAACGCGGTATGCCTGGCGAAATGAGATCTTTTGAAAGGGGAAGCAGAGGTGGTGGAGGTGGTCAGCGCAATAACGACTTTTAAGAAAATAAATCCTTTCTTCCTGCTGATATAATTTAAAGTATTTTGAAGTAAAAAGGCCACGGTAATCGCGGCCTTTTTTTGTGAACTTCTTTAATATTAGATGCTCCTGAGTTTGGAAGAGAAAAATTTGGAACCTGCGTAAGTGTAAAGCCAGGTAATCGTAAAAGTTGGAATAAAGTCAGTGCCGGGAAGAAGTTCCTCAACGAAATTAAAAAGACCTCCGATAGCGCCTTTTTTACCGCCGAAACTTCTATAAAAGATAAAAGCAGAAATCGGTGCCCAAATCAGATCGGCAACCTCACCGAGAACAGGGATCGCGTAAGTTCCCATCCCGATAAGGTCCATAACGATACAGAAAATCAGTGACGGTTGTTTTTTCATTGCCTTTTTTACGTTTGAATTTACAATAAACAAGCCGCTTTTTTGAATGTTCAAATCAGGGCTAGTTGGCGAACAGCCCGCTCAAGCGTTTCATCCTTTTTGGCAAAACAAAACCTGAGCACCTTATCATCCTTTCCAGATTTATAAAACGCAGAAAGTGGGATTGCCGCCACACCGTACTCTTTTGTTATTCGCAAGGCAAATTCAAGGTCGGGTTCATCGCTGATCCCGTCATATTTGTACAGTTGAAAATAACTTCCATAGCTCGGGATAGGGACGAACCTCGTAGTCTTCATCAATTCCCGGAAAAGGTCTCGTTTATGCTGCATGAATTTACCTAGCCCGAGATAAGTTTCTTTTTGACGCAGGTAGGTTGCAAGCCCCACCTGTGTGGGCGTATGGCAGCTGAAGCAATTAAACTGATGCACTTTTCTGAATTCTTTCATGAAACGGGGCGACGAAACACAATAGCCCAGTTTCCATCCCGTGCAGTGATATACTTTTCCAAAAGAGAAACACACAAAACTTCTCGCGAGCAGATCGGGACATCTTAAAATCGACTGGTGCTCCTTATCGTCAAAAATCAGGTGCTCATATACCTCATCGGAGAGAATAAAAATTCGGGTATTTGCGACGATGGCGCGAAGTTCTTCAATATCGTTTTCTTCGAGGATGGCACCTGTAGGATTATGGGGACTGTTCAGCATGATCATCCTGGTTTTTGGCGTGATCCTGCTTCTCACCTCCGTCCAGTTGATCCGGTAGTCCGGGAATGGCAATTCAATGATTACCGGAACCGCACCATTGATAATTATGTTGGGAACATAACTGTCATATGCCGGTTCAAAAACGATCACCTCGTCGCCGGGTTGTAACACTGCGGTCAGCGCATTATAAATCGCATAAGTGCCGCCAGGAGTTATGGTGATCTGTGATTCGGGATCAACGGAAGTTTGATAGAGAAACTTTATTTTTTCCGCAATCACTTCACGAAGTGCAGGCACGCCATTCATGTGCGCATACTGATTGGCCCCATTTTTCATCGCATCGTCAACAAGCCTGATGAGTTCACTGCTCATATCGTAATCAGGAAATCCCTGGCCAAGGTTTACGGCATTATACTCATTGGCCATCACGCTCATTACGGTGAAGATCGTGGTGCCTACATCGGGAAGTTTCGACTCAACGAAGGGTAATGTCATGCTTTGAATTTCCACTAAGTTAGACTTTTAGGCTATGGGCGAGGGGATCAGCAATCAGCAAACGGGTACGGAAGATCAAATCGACTTCGCCGCATTCTTAAAAGCAGAAGGACTTTGACCCGTATTGTTTTTAAAGAATTTAGCGAAGTTGGAAGTGTCTTTAAACAACAGGAAATAGGCTATCTCAGATATCGTCATGTGACTGTTGCGCAGCAGGGTTTTCGCTTCCAGCACCATTCTCTCCCGAATGATCTGGGAAACGGTTTTTCCGCTTTGTGCTTTGATTAAATTACTGAGATAATTGGGGTGAAGGTGTAACTGTTGCGCGATTGAGGTAAGGCTGAGATTTTCGCGTGCGTTTCCCCTGTTTAATTCCGTAAAATAATCATTTAATTTCTCCTGGAACTTATTAATGATATGCTCTACTTCCTTTACAGGCTCTTTGTTATCCCGTTGATAAATAGTTTTGCACTCCAGCAGAAAAATATTCAGGTAGTGGAAAAGAATTTTAAACCGGTTGGGATTATCGGAACGCACCATGCGGTACATCTCTTCCAATATTTTATCCAGCTTTGTCACGTCTTCAGGAGTAACCTCTATAAGCGCTCCATTTTCTGTTTGAAAAAAAGAGAATTCCCTGATCAGCGCTTCTGCCTGCGGATACTGGATAAAAAACTGTGGCGTGAACATCAGCAGATACCCCTGCCATCCTGTAAGCTCATTATACTGTCTTACATGCCAGGGACTTGAAAAATACAAGGTGTTTTTTTCCAGTACATAGTCCGTGGAGTTAATAGTCAACCTCACATGGCCGCCTGTGAAAAGGCCAACGATAAAGGCATTGACCCGAAAAGGTTTCTCCGATTGGAATGACTCGATAGAAAGATCCTCAAATCGGCTCAGTTCAAAATCCGGATTATTTGATTCCAGGTTAAAGTACTGAAAGGACTCGGTGATGTTGTCATAATAAGGAATTTCGTGCCTCATTTTATACAGTTCTTATTATTGCTGACGCTTCGATCTCGATCAGGTATTCGGGTGCGATCAGCGCTTTCACTTCCATCATAGAAGTGCAGGGCCTGATCTCCCGAAAGAATTCGCCGTGTGCTTTTCCAAATTCTTCAAAGCGGGATATGTCTGTTACAAACATTCGGGTACGGATCACATCTTTCATGGTTGCACCAGCTCTTTCCAAAACCCTTTCAATCTTCTGCAGTATAAACTTCGTTTGTTCGTAGGGGTTATTTTCACCCACTATTTTATTGTTTTCATCAACCGCTACCGTGCCGGAAACTTCTACAAAATTTCCCAATTTTACTGCCCGGCTATAGCCGATATTTTCTTCCCACTGTGCACCTGACTCATAATTTATTCTTTGCATGAGAATTGTTTTAATCCCTTACCTGTAATCGATATTTTCTGCCCCGATCTGCTCTTCGCCCGCCAGTTTAAGATAAACCCTTGCAGCTGTGATCACATCTTTCTGACAATAAACAGCTATCCTTTCCAGGTTCTTTTCATTCCAGTAAACATTCCAGACCATGCTTCCATCGATATCATCCTTTGGCGTTGGAATGCCCAGTACAAAGGCTAACAGATTAAGTGATGTGAAGTTTTTATGATCTCCGAATTTCCAGAGTTCCATGGTGTCCAGGTGTGGGATCTCCCAGGGTTTTTTACCTGCGTAATTCAACATGGGCGGAATACACACGCCGTTGATGATCATTCTCCGGCTTAAAAAAGGAAAGTCGAATTCTTTCCCGTTGTGTGCGCAGAGCATTTTTTCCGGACCCGCCCACTTTGAGAGCATATCGCAGAATTCCGCAAGAATGATCTTCTCATCATCTCCATAGAATGATTTCATGATCATTCTTCTTTCAGCTCCATTACCGGTGATCACTCCGCAGGAAATACAAATTATCTTTCCAAATTCCGCATATATCCCTGCCTTTGGATAAAGCGTTTCGGGATCCTCCCGGTCTTCGCCTTTGGCGAGTTGTGAGGCTTTTTTATTCCAGAAAGGTCTTGCTTCTTCGGGCATAGCCTGGAAATTTGGATACTGTGGTACCGTCTCGATATCCAAAAATAAAATGTTGTTTACTGACTGCATAAGAACTTCAATTTAGTACTCATGCCACATGATTTGGCCCTGCTTGAACGGTAAGATTACAAAAATTAAACTGATCAATCAACATTGCACAAGTAAAAACCTGCTAAGGAAAGTATTTCATCCATTTAGAGGAATTTGTCTCCCTTCTGTCTTTTTACTTTGGCAACATATTCTTTAATTTCCTGCTCTTTATCTTTTTTGCAGATCAAAAGCACATCGTTGGTATCTACAACTATATAACCGTCCAAACCCTGAACAAGAAGCAGTTTTTCTTTAGGCGCATGGATCATGCAATTGTCGGTGTCGATGGTGATTACATTTTCACTGGCTATAGCGTTTTCGAAGTCATCTTTTGGGAGGTTCTCGTAAGCGCTGTTCCAGGTGCCAAGGTCGCCCCAGCCAAATGCTGAAGGAATCACATACACATTGTCTGCCTTTTCCATGATACCGAAATCAATGGAAATATTGGTGCAGAGAGAATATATTTCGCTAAGCGTTTTTTCTTCTTCCGGTGTGTTGAATTTTATCTGTTCGGCAGCAAAAACCTCGTACATCTCAGGAAGATATTTTTCGAAGGCGGAGAGAATATTCTTCACCTGCCAGGCAAATATGCCCGCATTCCAAAGAAATTCCCCGCTGGATACGAATGTTTTAGCCAGCTCGAGGTTCGGCTTTTCTGTGAAGGTCTTAACCTTGTACACGTTATCGTTGATGGCGTGTTGTTCGTACTGAATGTAGCCATAACCCGTATTCGGATGGGTCGGCTTGATGCCGAGTGTGATAAACGCATTGTGGCCGGATACAAAACCAAGAGCTTCAAGACAGACCTTGGTAAAACTTGTCGTGTCCAGGATGATATGATCTGCAGGTGCCACGATCATTGATGCCAGCGGATCTTTTTGCATCAGTTTAAAGGAAATGTATGCGATGCATGGTGCCGTATTCTTCCTGGAAGGCTCCCCCAGAATATTATCAAGCGGCATCGCCGGCAACTGTTCAGCAACTATGGACGTATATTCCTGGGAAGTAACTACATAAATATTTTCGACTGGAACAAAACTCGCAAAACGCTCAAAGGTCCACTGGATCAGGGACTTTCCCGTGTTCAGAATGTCGAGGAATTGTTTCGGGTAGCTACTGCGGCTCATTGGCCAGAAGCGGCTTCCTATGCCGCCTGCCATAATTACGACGTAATGATGTTTGTTCATGGTAAGTTCTGAGCCTTAACGCCAAAGGCGTAAGGTTGTTTTAAGTTTATTTGTTGGTTGTTAGGTTCATTTATCAATCAAATCAGTCCTTCCCTTAACAGGTCATGCAAATGTACTATGCCGATATACTTGTTGCCGTTTGTTACGACCAGTTGGGTGATTCCGAAACTGCGCATTCTGTCGAGCGCATCCACAGCAAGTTCATCCGGACCGATAGTTTTTGGATTTACGCTCATGATATCCTTTGCGCTCACTTTTTCTACCTCACTGCTTTTTTCCAGCATCCTTCTGAGGTCGCCATCGGTAATAATGCCCAACAGAATATTTTCAGCGTTGACCACTGCCGTTACCCCCAGCATCTTCTTTGTCATCTCCACGATCACCTCTTTCAGATTTTGGTTCTCTAAAACGGCGGGGCGTTCGTTTTGAGTATGCAGATCATGGACCCGGAGGTATAATTTTTTTCCCAGCATACCTCCCGGATGAAATTTGGCGAAGTCTTCACTGGTAAAACCGTGCTTCTCGATCAGGCAAACGGCCAAAGCATCGCCCATAACCAGCTGGGCAGTGGTGCTGCTTGTCGGTGCCAGGTTGTTTGGACAAGCCTCCCGGGTTACCGTGGTGTCAATCACCAGATCGGCATTTTTAGCAAGATAGGATTCGTTGTTACCGACCATGCCGATGATGAGGTTGCCGAAGTTGCGGATCAGTGGCACAAGCACTTTTATTTCGGGGCTGTTACCGCTCTTGCTGGTAATCATCACGATATCATTCTCCTGAACCATCCCGATGTCACCATGAATGGCATCCGCAGCATGAAGGAATAGAGCAGGCGTTCCGGTGGAATTAAGGGTGGCCACAATTTTCTGCGCGATAATGGCGCTTTTTCCTATGCCGCTGATCACAAGACGGCCCGTGCAGGAAAAAACAGCCTCGACTGATTTCAGGAAGTCCTCGTTTACCCGGTCTTCGAGTGCCGAAATTGAGGCCGCTTCCAGCTTGATGGTTCTCTTTGCCGAGTCTCTTACACCTGTGTCGTTCATGTAAAAAGAGTAAAACTAACTGTTTACAGGCTGGATACAAATTCAATGTTAACGACAGTAAAAAGGGTGAAAACCCGTCGCCTAAACATGCGGTTTTTTGCTATATTTGCTATCCTTGATTTTTGATTCAGGCCTTTGGCCAAACCATCTTTTGATGAATGATTGCATTATCATCTGACCGAGCAAATCTCTAAATTTTGTCACAGGCACAGTTTTCATCATGAATTCACGTTTGAAAGTATTTACACATGGCTTCAGAAGGGCAATCGTTGAAAATAATAGTTGTTTATTTTCCGACGATTAACTTTTGAGAGCAGGAAAATTATTGAATATGCCCACTAGCAGTAACACTAAATCCAATACCAAAAAAACTACGGAAAAATCGAAAACGCTACCCTCGGTTCAGAAATCGATTGATCAGGTTTTTTTGCTGGAAAAACTCCAGTTGCATTTCGGATTTGATAAATTTAAAGGGGAGCAGCAGAAAATCATACAGTCCCTGCTGTCAGGCAGAGATACTTTTGTGATCATGCCTACGGGCGGCGGAAAGAGCCTGTGCTACCAGTTGCCAGCCATCGTGAGTGCGGGAGTCGCCATCATTGTTTCTCCGCTGATCGCGTTGATGAAAAACCAGGTTGACCTGGTGAGAAGCTATAGCAGCAGTGATGATATTGCCCATTTTCTGAATTCAACACTTACTAAAAAAGAAATCACCCAGGTAAAGGAAGACCTCACCAGCGGAAAGACCAAATTACTGTATGTCGCCCCGGAAACCCTGACTAAACAGGACAATCTCGATTTCTTTAAGGAACTCAATATTTCATTTTTTGCTGTTGACGAGGCACACTGTATCTCTGAGTGGGGCCATGATTTCCGACCGGAATACCGCCGGCTTCGTGAAATGATGGATGCCATCAACGAAAGCATTCCTGTAATCGCGCTTACCGCGACCGCTACGCCCAAAGTGCAGAGCGATATCGTCAAAAACCTCAAGCTGCGGGACGCAAACATTTTTATCTCGTCCTTTAACCGGGCGAACCTTTATTACGAGGTGCTTCCAAAGATCAATAAGGATGACACGATAAAAAGCATCGTAAGATTTATCCTTCAGAACAAAGGAAAGAGCGGGATCATTTACACGCTCAACCGAAAAACGACGGAGGAGCTGGCAGACATGCTGATGGCAAATGGCATTAAAGCCGTGGCCTATCATGCCGGCCTGGACAGTAAACTGCGGGCCTTTCGGCAGGACCAATTTCTGAATGAGGATGTACAGGTGATCGTTGCGACCATCGCTTTCGGCATGGGGATCGATAAACCGGATGTTCGTTTCGTGATCCATTATAACATTCCCAAGAGTATAGAGAACTATTACCAGGAGACAGGCCGCGGCGGCAGAGACGGACTGGAAGGAAAATGCCTGCTGTACTATTCTCATAAAGATGTCTCCAAACTGGAACACCTGATGCGCGACAAGCCATTGAGTGAGAGAGAAGTAGGGGCTCAACTAATCTCCGAAACGGTTGCTTTTGCCGAAAGCGGCGTATGCCGGCGAAAGGTGCTGATCAGTTATTTCGGGGAACCATACACTGCTGAGAATTGCGGAAGCTGCGACAACTGCCTTCACCCGAAAGAGAAACTGGAGGCGAAAGGAAATGCCGTCAAGGTGTTGAAAGTCGTAAAAGCACTGGATGAAAGGTTCGCTACGGACTATGCGGTGTATATACTTATGGGAAGACTGTCGACGCAGGTTCAACTGTATCGTCATGATGGTATCCCGGAATTTGGTTTGGGTAAAAACGAGGCTGAACATTATTGGAATTCCATCATTCGCCAGATGCTGCTTGAGGGCCTGTTAAAAAAAGACATCGAAGAGTATGGCGTGCTGAAGTTCACGCCGAAGGGGGAGAAGTTCCTGAAAAAACCAACGTCGTTCCCGGTCGTTTTAAACAACCAGTTTGAGGAAGCCAATGCAGACGATGATGAAGGCGGTTCCAGCGAGGCCGCATTTGTGAGTTCTACCGATGAAAAGTTGCTGGAAATGCTAAAGGATCTGCGTCAGAAAGAATCAAAGAAAAAAGGCCTGCCTCCTTTCGTGATCTTTCTCGAAACCTCTCTTCAGGATATGGCGACTCTTTATCCCACCACCATCCAGGAGCTGGAGAAATGCCAGGGAGTGAGTAAGGGCAAGGCGCTGCGTTACGGCAAACCTTTTGTGGAAATGATCGCCAAATATGTTGAGGAGAACGAGATCCAACGTCCGGATGATTTTATCATGAAGAGCGTGGTTAACAAAAGCGGACTGAAAGTATATATTATTCAACAGACAGATAAAAAGATCTCGCTTGAGACCATTGCCAAAAACAAAGACATGCGGATCGATGGATTGCTGGAGGAGATGGAGACGATCGTAGGAAGCGGTACCAAGCTGAACCTGAACTATGCGATCGATGAAATGGTGGATGAGGAGGAGCAGGATGAGATACTGGATTATTTCAAGAGCTGTGAAACCAGCAGTTTACAAACGGCTTTACAGGAGCTTAGCGACAGCGATTATACCTGGGAACAGCTGAAGATTATGCGTATCAAGTTTTTGAGTGAATATGGCAACTAGCCTGATTCTTTAAAATAGTAGCAAAAGTTTGCTTGTTTTTTAAGGCAAATCCATATTTTTGCTGCCCCGATGGACTGGGAACAAAAAGTTCATGATGGTGCGGTAGCTCAGTCGGTAGAGCAAAGGACTGAAAATCCTTGTGTCGCCGGTTCGATCCCGGCTCACACCACAGAGATACCCTCGCAAGTAATTAAGCCTCAAGAAATTGAGGCTTTTTGCTTTTTTGTGGTTACCCGAATGGCTGCCTCTTTTCTAAAAAGACCCGTTTTGTCGTTTTCGACAGATCTATTAGCCGCTTTTCGAAAGAAGAAGATTTAATGAAGAATGTAGGGTTGTTCGTGATCTTACCAAGTTTACAGACCTTTTCTTGGAAAAGTTGAAAAACGATTATCAAGGATACCAGCCATCCAGGTAAATAACCAGTATCGGATTATTTTCAAGAAAGGACCGGAAGAGGAAATATCTGTTTTGGTTTTAGAGCTTAGTAAGCATTACAAATAAGGCAGGAAACTGATTTAATCTTTAGTGTCAACATAAGGCAGGCAAATAGATAAGAAATAATATGATGAACAATAATTATGCAGTAATCAGTGCGGAAGTGCTTGAGTTAATTAACTCAGAGTTTCCCCTTCACCCTGGTTATATCATAGAAGAAGAAATTGAAGCCAGGAAGCTTTTTATAAAAGCAAGGCAGAAAATGCTTGCTGACGCTTAGAAAAAGATAACCGGCCATTGAGCCGGTTTTTTATTGCCCTCCCAATCTACAAAAAACGCATTTTATGCGGATCACAACCAATTTAAAAATAATGTGTCCT
>JBDTEB010000286.1:0-4099 GCA_039922795.1 Chitinophagaceae bacterium | reverse complement strand
CCATATCGCCGGTGAACATTCAACCGGAGTAATAAAAATCACCACGAGACAAACCGTGCAGCTGCATGGCATCATCAAATCGCACATCAAACCAACGATCAAAGCGTTCAATGAAGCACACCTGAATTCCATCGCTACCTGTGGTGACATCAACAGGAACGTGCTTTGCACTTCTAACCCGACACAGTCGCCACTCTACGACCAGGTGTTTGAAATAGCCAACCAGATCTGCGATCTTCTGCTCCCTAAAACTCACGCCTATCACGAGATATGGCTGGACGGTGAAAAGATTACGGACAAAGACGAAGAAAAGGATCCTTTGTACCAGGATCGCTACCTGCCAAGGAAATTTAAGATAGGCGTCGTAATTCCACCCAATAACGATATTGACGTACTGGCCAACGATCTCGCACTGATCGCGATCATTGAAAATGATGAACTGAAAGGATTCAACCTCGCCATTGGTGGCGGCTTGTCCACTACTCACGGTAACCCGGATACGTATGCGCGACTTGCCACAGTGATTGGATTCACAGACACGTCGAAAACACTAAAGGCTGTTTACGAGATCGTAACCATTCAGCGTGACTATGGAAACCGGAGCGATCGCAAACTCGCGAGACTAAAATACACGGTAGATAAATATGGCATGGACTGGTATCGTATGGAACTCGAACACCGCACCGGCTTTGCCATCGAACCAGCACGTACCTACGAGTTCAACGACCGGAGCGATTATTATGGCTGGACGCAAAGCCATGAGGGCAACTGGCACTACACGCTGTTTATAGAAAATGGCCGGGTGCATGACGAGCCGGAACTGCCATTGAAAACGGCCTTGCTGGAAGTGGCAAAATCTGGCAGGGCAACTTTCAGGTTTACACCAAACCAGAACCTCATCCTTAGCGATGTTGCGCCTTCAGATAAATCTTTGATCGACGATATACTGGACAGATATGGCATCATCAAACAAACGGCTGGCACATCATTAGTAAGAAAGAATTCCATGTCCTGCGTGGCTCTTCCCACCTGTCCGTTGGCACTTGCAGAAGCACAGCGATATTTCCCGTCTCTGATCTCGAAGATCGAACCACTGCTTTTCAAAAATGGACTTGATCGCGAAAATATCATCATCAGAATGACCGGTTGTCCGAACGGATGTGCCAGGTCTTATAACGCCGAAATCGGTTTTGTGGGTACTGCCCCAGGCAGATACAACCTGCATATAGGCGGTGATTTCGAAGGAACAAGACTGAATAAAATTTACCGGGAAAGCCTTGATGAGACGGGGATACTTAATACGCTGGATGAACTTTTCACTGATTTCAAACGCTCGGGAAAGTCAGGTGAAAGATTTGGTGATTTCAGTTTCAGAAAGATGAATGAAGTATCGGCTTAAAATATATAACCAGCAAATCAGTAGTCATGAACCCCATTCCCCTGGAAGAAAAAATTGACAGCCATGTTTCGGTGCTTCCTCCGGATGGGAATCGCCTGTTCCCGGTGTTCATCAAACTGGAAGAACTTAAACTGCTGCTTGTGGGTGCGGGTAATGTGGGACTTGAAAAGTTGGAGGCCCTGCTCGGCAATTCCCCGCAGGCAGAGATACAGATCGTTGCCACGCGTGTTCTTCCGGAGCTGAGACATTTTGCGGCACACTATCCCAATGTCACGATCGATGAGCGCCCGTTTCACCCTTCCGATCTGCAGCAAAAAGATCTTGTGATCGTTGCAGTCGATGACAAGGAAGTGAGCAAAAGGATAAGGAATTATTGTAAAGAACAAAAGCTGCTGGTAAATGTGGCAGACACGCCGGCCCTCTGTGATTTCTATCTCGGTTCCATTGTTCAAAAAGGACAACTGAAAATAGGTATTTCCACCAATGGCAGGTCCCCTACCGCTGCCAAGAGAATAAAGGAAATGCTCAATGATGCGCTGCCTGAAGAGCTGGATGAGATGATCGCCAATCTGCATACCATCAGGAACCAGATGACCGGGAATTTTCAGCAGAAGGTTAAACAGCTGAACGATATCACCAAAACCCTCGTGGAAAATGGCAGCAGGCAAAAAGAAACCAACTGGAAAAAGGTGGCCAGTAATTCCTTAATGGCATTCGCTTTTATGCTCATTGGCTATTTTATTTTCTCTTACATTCCTGTGAGGGCGTTGATGAATGGAACGGTCGACTGGTATCTCACGCTCGACAAAAATTTTCCGTACATGGTGCTGGCCGGCTTTCTGGCGCAACTGGTGGATGGGGCGCTGGGAATGGGTTACGGCGTTACCAGCGCCACCATACTTTTGTCGGCCGGAGTTAACCTCGCATCTATCAGTGGAAGTATTCACTCGGCAGAAATGTTTGCCAGTGGGGCTTCGGGCTACAGTCACTACAAATTTGGAAATGTAAACAAGAAGATGTTCAGGGCACTGGTTATTCCGGGCGTGATTGGGGCAGTTTTCGGTGCCTTGCTGCTCTGGAAGTTCGGGCAAACCGATGCGAAATACCTGCGGCCGGTTATGGCAATCTATACGTTGTTTCTTGGTGTGCGGATCCTGATCAACGCTTTTCGCAAGCAGCAGGTGTCAAAGAAATTCAAACATTACGGCTGGCTGGCGGGGGCAGGCGGCTTTCTCGATTCCTTCGGCGGCGGCGGATGGGGACCTATCGTAACCACCACACTGATTACAAAGGGAAGAAGTCCGAAATATGTGATCTGTACGGTAAGTCTGACGGAGTTTTTTGTCACGCTCGCCAGTGCGTTTACGTTCTTTCTTGTTCTGGGAGTCAGTCACTGGCAGGTGATCCTCGCGTTGATCATTGGTGGACTTATAGCCGCGCCGATAGCTGCCCGGCTGGCAGGAAAATTACCGCGTAAAGTGTCATTTGTATTGCTTGGTATTCTGGTGATTTTCTGGAGTCTGAAGATTATTCTGGCGATTTTGTAAAGGCAGATTACGGCAAATAATTTTGACCCTGGAAAGACCATGAACGGCATTTACCAGACGATCAAAGTGGCGAATGTTTTACAACCACCTCGCCAGCAGGTGTCCGATCTTTTCCGACTCTACCATAAACCCATCATGTCCATAGGCTGAGTCGATCTCCATCACTTGGCTATCCGGTATATGTGCGCCGAGAAATCGTTGTTCGTTCAAGGGGCAAAGTATATCGCTGCTGATCCCGATGATTAATGTCTTCTGACGAATGCCCCGAAGAATCGTTTCCGTACTAACACCGCGAAACCGGGCGATGTGATGACTATCCATTGACCTGGTCAGCAACCAGTAACTGTAGGCATTAAAACGCTCTACCAGTTTATCTCCCTGATAATTTATATAGGAAGAAGCCCTGTATCCATCCAGTTTATCAATTTCGGTATCGGTTTGTTTTTCAACGAGAATGCCATAGTTCCGGTAACTCAGCATGCCAATGGCGCGGGCAACTTTAAGTCCTTTGGAACCCGCGGCAGATGCATGTCCCGCCCAGCTGGCATCGGCTTCAATTGCAAGTCGCTGGGCGGTATGTATGGCAATACCCCAGGCACTTTCGGTGGAGGATGTTGCCAGTAAAACCAGGAGTCCGATCTTTGCAGATTCCATGATGGCCCATTCGATGGCCTGGTAGCCACCCATACTTCCGCCGATCAGCAGGTAAATTTTTTCGATACCCAGGTGCTCACGGAGCAGGATATGCGCTTTCACCATATCCCTGATGGTAACCTGCGGAAAATTGTGTGCATAGATTTCTCCGGTTCGTGGGTCCTCTGACAATGGACCGGTAGTTCCATAGCACGAGCCGATAATATTGGCGCAGACGATAAAGTATTTGGACGGATCGATTACGGAGTCCTCTCCTGCCAATCCTTTCCACCACCGGGTGACCTCGGAGTTGGCCGTAAGGGCATGGCAGATCCAGACCACATTATCCCTGTTTTCATTCATTTCGCCATAGGTGCTATAGGCGACAGTTAATGCCTCCAGTGACCCGCCTGCCTCAAGATCGAAACGGCTTTTGTAATAAAAATAATTCATCAGACGCAAACCTGGATTAGAGAACGCAAAGTAAAGGCGTATGTTAGTTACATTTGCAAAAATGATT
>JBDTEB010000285.1:0-3714 GCA_039922795.1 Chitinophagaceae bacterium | reverse complement strand
TGCGACCAGTCATACCATGTCTCGCTTCGGTTCCTGGGACAATTATTATGAGTTAGGACTTTCAGAATCCGTCCTTTCAAATGCGTGATCGAAAAAGTTCCTAGTCCGTCAAAAAAGTTCCGAAAGTCTTTATGCATCCTTGTTATTGGACAATTGCCATGATGTACGTCAATCCCACTGGACTAAGATAAGACTCGGTGAAATGTGCAAAATTGACAAATATCAAATAAATTGAATTCCCTGCATTATTAGCTGATTATCATACCAGCATAACGCGCTTCAAAGTAAATGACATTTTAAGTCCGGTTACTTTCCAACGTAAAAAATAAAATATCGCAAAAAGTCCCTCCAGTTCCCTAATCGACTGGAACGATATTCAAATTAAAAACGGGGGTGCAAATTAAAATAGCCTATTATCTAAAATCATCAGCCAATACTGAGGAAAGAGAGGCCTGAAGCCAAGTGAAATTATCCTAACGGTTGGTGGAGGAATAGTACCCGAAAGCGAGGTGATGGGCCCGTTCAATTGTGAATTTCTCACAGCCCTTATTCATTTTTAATTAAAGTTTCATATTTCACTAGCTGTTTTCCATATTTAATACAAATCGCTTTAACATCCCCTATAAGTCTTTGTTGCAAGAAGTCCCGTTGTTGCAAGGAGTCGATACGGTTGATCGTTTTCTGCTGTAAAATTGTATAACGCCTATTTACAATTAACCAACCCGGATTAAAATTTTGATGATCTGGAAATTGATCGTATAATTTAAAAATAGGAAAAGGGTCTTTCCCTAAAGTAGTGTAGTGGATACCAGTGTCATTAAACTTATGAATAAATTTCCAATGCATCATATTATCATGGTCAGGCAAGTAGTAGTATTTGGAAGATATTTGATCACTTAGTGACCTCATATCTTCAAACCAATGAGTTTTATTAAAGAACTTACTTTCGAAAATGCTGATAAAAAGTATGATTGATAAAAATGTTGATAGCCGTTTTGAAAAAAAGGAATTCAGTGTCGACGATAGTGAGAAACAAATAAAAATTATGCCGTAAATCATTCATTGCCATTTGTTTTCAGAGTTGAGGATACAAAGGACTCCAGAAAGTCGATTCCGTAAGCACAGGATTAAAATAGAAGAGGCAACAAGCTAGAAGTGTTGAAGTGGGCGACTTTAAGGAGAGGATTTTATAAATTACAAGCTAACAAGTCATGATTACGGCAACGACAGCACCGAAGCTGGTGGTAATCACTGAAATTCCCCCAATTTTATAAAAGCGGCCTTGAATAAAAATTAATAAAACTCTCCCGCTAAATATGTCATGGACTTCAAACGGATTATATCGCCCTTGTAAGAGCCTTGACGAAAGCATCGCATAGTGTAAGTCATCTGTTCCGTTAAATCCCTGGAATAATATAAATCTGGTGACAATGAAAAGTAAAGTGATTAATCCATAAATAAGCCCAACCTGGGTTTTCCTATTTATTTTCATGTTAGCAGTTTAGCAAAATTGCAAATATTTATGCCTAAAGGGTATTTCAAGTATGTTTTAACGGGTCGAAATATAAATCCCGTTGCCCGACACCCCTACGCCGCTCATAGAATCGGACTTGAAATATAGGGCGCGGCCATAGTACATCACAAGCGCCGGTTACTTCCCGATACAAAACTTACTAAAAATATAATCCAGTTTATCCTCAGTCGTAATCTCGCCGGTAATCTCACCGATATACTGCAACGATCTCCTGATATCGAGCGCCAGCAAATCGCCGGGCAACTGGTTTTCCATCCCCGTTTTTACATCGGCGAGGGCGAGCTCAACTTCCTGTAACGCCTGGTAGTGGCGGAGGTTCGTGACCAGCGTATCCTCGTGTTTCAACTCTCCGCCGAGAACCTTTGAGACGAGTTGTTTTTTAAGCAGATCGATGCCTTGCTTCTCCCGCGCAGAGATAAATATCAGCTCTTCAGAAACAGGATAAACAGAAGAAGCCGCATCCACCTTATTGCCCACCATCAGGTATAAACGCTGATTCTTTTCAAGCTCATTTCGCATGTCAAGCAGATCATTTTCACTCGTTTCATTTACGTCAAACAGATATACAACCAGGTCGGACATGGCCATCTTCTCGCGACTCTTTTCCATGCCCAAACTTTCAATACTTCCACTGCTGTGTTCGCGGATGCCTGCAGTGTCAACAAGCCTGAAAATGATACCATCGATATTCATTAATTCTTCCACCGTGTCGCGGGTAGTGCCGGCTATCTCGCTGACAATTGCGCGATTTTCATTAAGAAGTGTATTGAGGAGAGTCGATTTACCCGCATTGGGCTTGCCAATTATGGCGACCTGAACACCATTCTTTACCACGTTGCCAACCCTGAAAGAATGGAGCAGATCACGTACAGTGAAAAAAGCATGGTCGATCAGGTCCTTCAACTGGGTGCGATCGGCGAATTCTACATCTTCTTCCGCAAAATCGAGCTCGAGTTCGATGAGGGCGGAAAACTTCAGTATTCTCTCCCGAAGTTCCCGCAAAACCTGCGAGAATCCCCCTCGCATATTCTGCATGGCGGATCGCTGGGATGCAGACGTGTTGCTTTCGATAAGATCAGCCACCGCTTCGGCCTGGGTAAGATCGAGTTTGCCATTTAAAAAGGCACGCTGTGTGAATTCTCCGGCCCGCGCCAGCCTTGCACCCTGGACGATACAGGCTTTGATAACCTGCTCTTGTACAAATGGTGAACCATGACAGCTGATCTCTACGACATCCTCCCCTGTATATGATTTCGGACCCTTAAAAAGAGATAAGACGACTTCGTCCAGGGTTATCCCATTTTGTTTCAGCAGTCCAACGTGAATGGTATGACTGGCCTGGTGGAGAAGATCTTTCGATGGGAAGAGCACCGTAGCGATTTGCCAGGCCTCTTTGCCACTCAGGCGAATCACCCCGATGGCTGCAATCCCCTGGGCTGTTGCCAGGGCTACGATAGTGTCATTCCAGTCCGCCAGCTTCATGGCCGCGAAATTACGTTAAATGGAGGTGTGGATGCGCACGACCAGTGCTGTGTGGAATCTAGCGGTGATCTTGAGGGTGAGGTGCAGGCTGAGCCCCTAATTTACCCACCGCAAAAAAAAATCCCCTCAATGAGGGGATTTTTTTTATTTCATAAACAAATCTCTTATTCCGATTCGAGCTTGAAAGTAATCGGCTGTTTTTTGTAAGATTTTACTTTACGTCCGTTCTGAACCGCCGGATCCCATTTACCACTTTTTTTGATAACCCGGATGGCTTCTTCTCTAAGTCCTCCATTTGTTGGACCACTTACAGCTTCCACATCACTTACGTTACCTTCCTTGTCAACGATAAACTGAACAACCACGGTACCCTGGATTCCATTGTCCTGAGCCTCTTGCGGAAACCTGAAGGTTTTATTCAGATAACGCATCCATGCACTAGACCCACCTGGATATGATGACTCGATTTCTACCTTGGTAAAGGTTTTGTCATAGTCTTCTTCAATTTTCTTTGGCGCTTCGATCACTCCTTTACCGGCATCACTTACAGGAGGAGCAACGATACCTTCATCCTTGATACCTGCCTGGTTGATAGAACCGATCTTGGTGTCTTCCAGTTTTTCCTGTTCTGGTGGCTTCTCGTCTTCCTTAACCTCTTCATCTTTTACAATTTTAGGAGGAGTAAACTTCGCCATCTC
>JBDTEB010000284.1:0-6155 GCA_039922795.1 Chitinophagaceae bacterium | reverse complement strand
CGGAAAATTACCATCTCATTAGCGGCAGGGTAAAACTGATCATGCTTACCGGAATCCTTTCGATGCTTGCTTTTAAGCTTTATACCTGATAATCTATATTTTATGGCGCAGATCATTCTTGCTTCGGGTTCACCGAGGCGGAAGCAATTGCTGGCAGCAGCGGAGATTGACTTTGAAGTAAGGGTCAGTGATGCGGATGAATCGTACCCTCTGGGTTTGCCCGCGTCAGATGTTCCCGAATATATTGCGCGGAATAAGGCATTGGCAACCCCCGTTGATGGTGATGAACTTGTAATTGCGGCCGATACCATTGTAGTGATAGATGGCCTGATCATTGGTAAACCCGTCGATAAGGATGATGCCATTCGCATGTTGAGTTTGCTCGCCGGCAAAACCCACGTAGTTTATACTGGCGTTGTGATGTTGCAGTGCGGCAAGGAATGGGCTTTTACGGACAAGACGGAAGTTGTATTTAATGATTTGTCTGTTGATCAGATCAGTTATTACGTAAACAAGTATAACCCGCTGGACAAAGCCGGAGCTTACGCCATACAGGAGTGGATCGGATACATCGGAATTAAATCCATCACCGGCGATTATTACAATGTAATGGGTTTGCCGGTTAATCGCGTGGTGGAAGGATTAAAATTATTTGGGGTGTGAGAGGCGGGCAATGCTTACTAAAAGTTTCTCCAGGCATCTAATAACCAAACAAGGGTGTTTTCACCCATAATACCATATCGTACTGCCGCTACATTGCCGTCCTAAAACCCTTGACGGCACATGACAGAAAAACTTTTTCAATACATCTGGCAGTTCCAGCATTTCAATTTTTCCCAGCTGAAATCCGAGCAGGGAGAAAATATCCAGATCATTGATCCGGGGACCCTAAATAGAGACCAGGGACCTGATTTTCTATCTGCCAGTATAAAGATCGCCGATACGGTCTGGTTTGGGAATGTCGAGTTGCATTTACTCAGTTCAGACTGGTTCAAACACGAACATCATCTCGACAACAATTATAAAAATGTAATTCTTCATGTGGTCTGCAAAAATGATCATCCGTTGACGGCTCCGCCTGTACCCGTTCTGGAGTTGCAATCAAGGATCTCGCTGATACTGCTGGATAGATATTCAGACTGGATGAGTGCACCACACAGCATTCCGTGTGAACAACATATTGCTTCCGTTCCCAGGGTTGAATGGAAACAGTGGACCGCAGAGGTTTTGAAACAAAGGCTGGAGAGAAAAGCGGAATATATTTTCGCTCTTTACAACAAAACAAATCATCATTGGATCGAAACCTTTTGGTGGATGCTCGCCAGAAATTTCGGAATTCGGGTAAATGCGGAAGCGTTTGAGTCAATTGCCAGGTCGATACCCGTAAAGATCCTGACCCGTCATAAAGACCAGGTCATTGTGATCGAAAGCCTGCTTTTCGGTCAGGCGGGACTGTTAGACAGAAAATTCACGGAAGAATATCCTGGAATGTTGCAGAAGGAATACCGGCATTACCGGAAGAAATACCTGCTGAAAAAAACCTTTGTTTCTCTGAAATTTTTAAGAATGCGTCCTTCCTCTTTTCCTTCAATAAGGCTGGCGCAGCTGGCCATGTTGATCAGCCGGTCGTCGCATCTTTTTTCAAAGGTCATCGAGTCGGCAAATCTTACTGAATTACTGGAACTGTTTACAGTTACGGCGAATGATTACTGGCATTACCATTACCATTTTGACGAACCATCCGATCACAAAGAGAAAAAACTAGGCAATGATATGATAGAAAATATTCTGATTAATACGGTAGCGCCAATTATCTATGCATACGGAATTTTCCAGCAGGATAAAGCATTCTCGGCAAGGGCTGTAAGCCTGCTCGAAAGTCTTTCTGCCGAGCAGAATCGCGTCTCAAACAATTGGCTTAAAATGAACATCCCGCTAAAAAACGCGGCAGAAACCCAGTCAGTTCTTGAGTTAAATAGCAGGTATTGCGATTACAAGAGATGCCTGGAATGCGGGATCGGCAAAAGAATCCTGGATTTGGGATAGAAAAATTTTCACTTTTCAAACGGGCAAATCAGGCGGCCGGCAAAAACGGATGTTTTATCTCCATGTCAAGCAAGACCCAAAATCGTTTAAAGGCATTCTCGATGACTCTTTTAAAAAGCCATCTCATGTTTGTTCCAGTTGAATACCACATGCACTTCGATATCAGGATGGATACTGTGAATGACGGGGCAGGTATGACCCGCACGTTCCAGGATGGTGCGGTCTTTTTCATTTAATTCCAATCTGGCGGGGAAAGAAAACGTTAAATTGATTCCTCCAATTCTTCTCGGATCACTTTTCATTAATTTTTCGATCTCAATCTTCGTGTCTTTCAAATCAATTTTCATATCCCTTGCCTTGATACCCATAATGGTCATCATGCAGGTTCCCAATGCAGTGGCAACAAGGTCTGAAGGAGAAAAACGTTCGGCCTTTCCCTGGTTATCGAGAGGGGCATCTGTTTGTATAGCTGATCCTGATCCTAAATGCGTTGCAACTGTTCTAAGGTTTCCTTCGTAAATTACCGTTGAAGTCATCATGTACAATTTTTCTATAAATTTACGTTAGAAACTCAAAAGCGATTAAGTGAAAAATCTTTTGTTCGTAGTCATAGCATTGTCGATAGGATTAACAGGATTTGCGCAGCAGAACACCAGGGTGAAGACTCCGCCCAAAAATGATAAGAAGGTTGAAAAACGGCAACGTTCCAACAGTATTATGAAGATGGAGGAGGAAGAAGGCGAAGTGACATTTAAGACCCATAGCGTGTTTGGGATCAAGATTGCCACTGACGGTTATGGCCTTCTTTACGAGAAAGGCAAAATGATTTCCCCCAGAAAAGTAAATATTCTGCAGTTCGAATTAAATGAGAAAATGAGCACCAAAGAAGAGAAAACCACCACTGGTTTTGACTTTTTTGGAAACGTCTCTTCCGCCAAATACGGAAAGGCAAATAATTTTTACCAGCTTAAAGTGGGTTACGGACAGCTGATCACGCTTGGCGGCAAGGCCAATAAAAATGGGGTGTCTGTTTCAGTGCTTTACGCTGGTGGTCTTTCCCTGGGATTATTGAAACCTTATTATGTTGATGTGGAAAAGGAAAATACAAGAGAGCGTTTAAGGGTGAAATTTTCCGATACCCTCCCCCAGGGATCAAATTATCTGATCAAGGGTGCATCTGGTTTTACGGTCGGCTGGGCTGAGGTTAAAGTTGCACCAGGACTACACGCAAAAACTGCCCTTCGATTTGATTATGGCAGATTCAATGAATCTGTTGCAGCTGTTGAGGCTGGGGTAAATGCAGAATATTACACGCCAGCGGTGCTACAGATGGCCATCGGCACGCAATATCGCGTCGAGCGTAACTTCTTTTTTAATGCGTATATCGCTATTGAATTCGGTAAGCGAAAGTTTTAAACAGTCTCCATCGCTCAATTTTGGCGAGTTGAAAACCACTTCAACGCGAATATCTCTATTGTTTATCTTTACCATTCGCCGGTTAAGCATTTAAACAATTGATCACCAGCCCCGTTATTATTTAACTCATTTCAAATTTGAGCAAAGCGCATGAAGGAACTACCCATCGTTTCCAATATCTCAGAATCAGAATCCAGGGTTAAAAAGCCGAGCTGGTTAAGGGTGAAACTTCCTACCGGTGAGAGTTTCAAGCATGTAAGAGAACTGGTTGATACCCATAAACTTCATACGATCTGCGAGAGCGGGAACTGTCCTAATATGGGTGAATGCTGGGGCGAAGGCACGGCGACCTTCATGATACTCGGTAATACCTGCACCAGAAGTTGCGGGTTCTGCGCTGTTGCCACCGGCAGGCCTGATCCTGTGGATTGGGATGAGCCTCAGCGAGTGGCAGAGGCAATACATCTTATGCGTGTCAAACACGCTGTACTTACTTCGGTTGACCGTGATGAGTTGAAAGATGGTGGTTCGAACATATGGTACAACACGATCAAAGCAGTGAAATCCCTGAATCCCGAGACCACACTTGAAACACTTATTCCTGATTTTAAAGGCGAGAAGGTAAACATAGAAAGAGTAATTGAAGCCGGCCCAGATGTGATTTCTCACAATATTGAAACGGTCGAAAGACTTACCAGGCAGGTGCGGATCCAGGCCAAATACTGGAGAAGTATGGATGTCATTCGTACACTCAAACAGGGTGGAGCGCGTACGAAAAGTGGTATCATGCTCGGTCTCGGAGAAACCAGAGACGAGGTTGTGCAGACCCTTCAGGATCTCTCCGATAATGGCTGCGATGTAGTAACAATAGGTCAGTATCTGCAACCAACAAGAAAACACTTGCCTGTACATCGTTTCGTGCATCCTGACGAGTTCGCTGAATTAAGAGAGATTGGTTATAATTTGGGACTTGATTACGTGGAGAGCGGTCCGCTGGTGCGTTCATCTTATCATAGTGATCGTCATGTGATTCCCGGTTTCGGCAGAACGGCATGGCTGGCGCAAAAAGAAGCGGCTCTTTTGTCGTAATGGAGGCATGGCCACAACAAGGCTACCCCTACGAAAGCCCCGGAACGTTCATATCCCAAACAAGCGCACTCGCACCAAGGATGGCGGCATCGGCCTCTTTAAGATGACTCACCAGGATCTTCACTTTGTTTTGGAAAACCTGAATCAGGTTGGCTTCCATACTTTCCAGTGTGGGCTTAAGTATTAAATCTCCTGCCTTGGTCAGACCACCGAAAAGTACAATTGCTTCCGGACTTGAAAACATCACAAAATTCGCCAGGGCCAGGCCCAGTATCTTGCCGGTAAACTCAAATATTTCTTTAGCGAGCTTGTCACCCCTAATAGCCGCATCATACACCATTTTGGAGTCCAGTTCTTCAGGAGGGATTTCTCTAAGCAGGCTTTCTTCCTGGCTGTTTTCCAGCAGTTCCAGTGCTGTGAGTCTTACACCGGTAGCGGAAGCATAACTTTCCAGCGACCCGTATTTACCAGTGCCAGCGTGCAACCGGCCATTCGGGATAATGATCGTGTGCCCTAGCTCGCCCGCGAAACCATCATGGCCGTATATGAGTTTACCGTTGGCAACGATACCGCTGCCGACGCCGGTTCCGAGCGTTATCATGATAAAATCTTTCATGCCCTGAGCGGCGCCGTACATATTTTCCCCGATGGCTGCTGCGTTTGCATCATTGGTAAGCACCACGGGAAGTTTGAATCTGTCTTCTACCAGTTTGGCGAGAGGAATGATTCCTTTCCAGGGAAGGTTTGGAGCGTATTCAATTGTTCCTGTGTAGTAATTGCCATTGGGTGCTCCGAGGCCCATGCCGACCATTCTGCCCGGACCTCCGGCCTTTACGATCAGCGGGTATAATTTAGCATGCAATTCATCAATAAAGCTTCCTACTTCGTTGTGACCCCGGGTGGAGATCTCACCGGAAAACAGGATATTTCCGTTCCGGTCCACGATACCAAATTTTGTTCCTGTGCCTCCGACGTCTATCCCCACTGCAAGGGGTTGGAAAGAGTTTTTCACTTGTGTCATGCATCCTTATTTTAATGTCCTCCTGCGGCCTCAAGCCTGTCATAGTCGATGCCCTGACGTTTCAGGATAGATTTGGCACGAATGGCATAAAAGGCGAGGTAGGCAAAGCAGGCTACTCCAACCAGGTATGACCATTTAATGCCAAGCAAATCGTCAGCGGCAAGTTTGCCCTGTAACACGCTAATGACTCCTCCACCCATGATCATCATGATCAGGAAACTGGCTCCCTGATTGGTATGTTTTCCCAGTCCGGCAATAGCCAGAGTGAAAATGCAGGGCCATAGCGTGGAACAAAATAGTCCGACACTGATGAACGCATATACGCTGACCATTCCTGTCGAAAAGATCCCGATCAATAAAGCGGCGATCCCCATTACGGATTGAATAAGCAACTGTCTTGCCGGGTTACCCTTACTGAGAATTACGGAAATGATGATAAAGACGATCACGAATGCATATAGATAGAAAGGAGTGAGGTCGTGATTAAAGATTTTATTTATGACTAGAAATACGCCGAAGGCCAGGTAAGGCATAACAAAATTGAGCGCCTGCTTCAAACCCTTCGATATGTCGAAAGCCCCTG
>JBDTEB010000283.1:0-3715 GCA_039922795.1 Chitinophagaceae bacterium | reverse complement strand
ATACATATTAGGTTGATTAGGTGTGCAAACCTACAAAACTATGAGCAGCTTTTTGCATGAAGGCAGTCCTTCCTAATGTATGGCCTGAAGATCCACCAGCCATTCTCCCTGCATCCTGATCACTTTGATGGTCGTTGTGTCTTTCGGTTCAAAGGAGTTTGTATAGACAAAGTTTTGTACGCTATCGTTTTCCGGCGTAATGCTGAGTGCGATTATACTGGCGTCCTTATATTTTACCTTGTCTTCCTCACTGCGGTGGTTGTAATCGGATTTCCACTTTTCAAGCAAACGGAGATTGGTATTCGTTGAATCGCGATATAGATAGAAAACTGCCTTGTTGTAATCTCCGTCAAGCGAGGCGCGGATAAATTCGGTTCCCGCTTCCTGCGCGTCTGCCGCCTTTTCATAAGGAACAGGACTGCCGCAGGATGCGATAAAGATGGTAACGAGTATTGCTGAAATTGACTTCATAAATATGTTATCTGCAAACCTAGGGGAAGTGGCGGGAAAAGCAAGCAGTGAAAAAGAAACCCGGATGTTAACAGTCCGGGTTTCAAATGTGTTCTCTGATCAGTGCTGCTGTTCCACCAACTTTTCTTTTTCGTAGGCTCTGATGATGGCTTTTACCAGGCGGTGCCTTACCACATCTTCTTCATCGAGTTCGATATGCGCAATACCTTCGACATTCTGAAGGATGCGAACCGCTTTTTCTAGTCCGCTCCGCTGGTTTTTTGGAAGATCCACCTGCGTCATGTCTCCGGTGATGATCGCTTTTGCGTTTGGCCCGATACGGGTAAGAAACATCTTGATTTGCAGATCCGTAGCGTTTTGTGCCTCATCAAGAATGATAAACGCGTGGTCCAGGGTACGCCCGCGCATGTAAGCCAGCGGTGCGATCTCGATCGTTCTTGTGCTCATATAATAACCGAGTTTATCGGCTGGAATCATATCATCGAGCGCATCGTACAAGGGCCTGAGGTAAGGATCGATCTTCTCTTTTAGATCACCTGGAAGAAACCCGAGGTTCTCACCAGCTTCTACAGCGGGACGGGTAAGAATGATCTTTTTGATCAGCTTGTTTTTCAGCGCCCTTACGGCCAGGGCAACAGCGGTATATGTTTTACCGGTACCGGCGGGTCCAATAGCAAAAATGATGTCATTCTTATCAGTCGCGGAAACCATCCTTTTCTGATTGACCGTTCTTGCTCTTACCGTCTTTCCATTCGGACCAAATACGAGTACGTCGTTGGGATTTCTTTCCACGAAATTGTCGACAGCTTCAGTGTCATCTCCACCCAGGATCTGTTCAAGATAGTTCTCGGTAAGATGACCATTTCGTTGAAGGTATTGCACCACCAGCGTGATTTTTTCTTTTGCCGTTTCCACCTGTTCCGGTGAGCCGCTAAGTTTGAGCTGAGTTCCCCGCGAGAGTATTTTAAGGAGGGGGAATTTCTTTTTGAGGATGTCCAGTTTGCCGTTATTTACGCCAAAAAATTCAATGGGATTAACGGTTTCGAGGTTAATTATCGTTTCTGTCAAGTAGATAGGGTTTAGTTTTCAATATCAATGCAGTCTGTGTTCCGGGATCGAACTGTTGTTACACTAAGTTATGCAATGCGACGTGTTCTCCCGGTGGCATTTATTCACACAGTTGTTCACGTTTTCCAGAAGTCATCAGGTTTCAGTTCCCGACTTTCAGCTTATTCTTCCGTTGCCAGCATATCAGTGATCTTTCGACCTTATAATAAATACGGCGCCGGTTTGTTCGACTGCCCTGGCTGTTAAAAAAAAATCCCGGCCTAAAGAGGCCGGGAGTATACTTAAAAACAAAGAAAGATTCAAACTGACGCTACCGGGATTTTTTACCGATAGTCTTTGTACGTGTGTAATGGCCGTGGCCATCCGTAGAGACCTAGTAACGGTACAAATCGGTCTTGAACGGACCTTCTTTCGGAATACCGAGGTATTCGCTCTGGGCAGTACTCAATTCTTCCAATACCACACCAATTTTTGCGAGATGAAGTCTTGCCACTTTCTCATCGAGATGTTTTGGCAGAACATATACCTTGTTCTCGTATTTGTCCGTGTTTGTCCAGAGTTCGATCTGGGCAAGAGTTTGATTGGTAAATGAATTACTCATTACAAAAGACGGATGCCCGGTAGCACAACCAAGGTTTACGAGACGACCTTCGGCAAGAACGATTACGTCTTTTCCTTCGATAGTGTACAAATCAACCTGTGGTTTGATGGTGTCTTTTGTACTGCCATAATTATCGTTCAACCAGGCCATATCGATTTCGATATCGAAGTGACCGATATTACAAACGATCGCCTTATCTTTCATGGCCCTGAAATGATCTTCAGTGATCAGGTCGCGGCAACCACTGGCTGTAACCACGATATCGGCTTCTTTTACGGCATCGATCATTTTCTTTACTTCGAAACCGTCCATGGCAGCCTGCAATGCGCAGATCGGATCGATTTCAGTGACAATAACCCTTGCACCGGCTCCACGAAGTGAATCGGCAGAACCCTTACCCACGTCACCATAGCCACCAACGACAGCAACTTTTCCTGCCATCATGATGTCGGTTGCCCGGCGGATCGCGTCAACGCAAGATTCGCGGCAACCGTATTTATTATCAAACTTGGATTTTGTAACACTGTCGTTTACGTTGAAAGCGGGAACTGGCAGCGTGCCTTTCACCATTCTTTCGTATAACCGGTGAACGCCTGTGGTCGTTTCTTCAGACAAACCACGAACATGCTGTATAAGCTCGGGATATACATCAAAAACCATGTTGGTAAGATCTCCACCATCATCAAGAATCATATTCAGGGGACGGTCGGCACCACCAAAGAAGAGGGTTTGTTCGATACACCAGTCAGCTTCTTCCTGGCTCTGACCCTTCCAGGCGAATACACCAATACCTGCGGCGGCTATTGCAGCGGCGGCCTGGTCCTGGGTAGAAAATATATTGCATGAACTCCATTTTACTTCTGCTCCGAGGGCCACAAGGGTTTCTATCAGAACGGCAGTCTGGATCGTCATGTGAAGACAGCCTGCTATGCGGGCACCTTTAAGAGGCTGGCTCGGACCGAATTCTTCCCTGAGAGACATGAGTCCGGGCATTTCGGCTTCTGCGAGGCGAATTTCCTTTCTACCCCAATCTGCGAGGCTCATATCGGCGACTTTATGATCAAGTGTAAAGTCAATTGCGGATTTTACTTCAGTAGACATGTAATAGCTTTTTGATTTTTGCGAAGATAAACTTCTGGGTTAACATAGACAATTTTCGGCGTCTCTCCGCATATAACAGTGCGCAGGGAGTTTTGTTAAAATGATTCTTGACTTTTTTCCCTGATTAGCCTGGCGACCACTTTATCAATGGGAAGGGTAACCAGGTCCTCATGAAATTTTGCCCGCTCTATAAACCGGAAGGTTTCGATTTCACCTTTCTCTGCGTAGGCCTGAAGCTGTTTCTCGTCAAAATCAAAAGGGGTTTCGCTAAGTCGGGTAGTGATGGGCGCTGCAGGAACAGCGAAATAATAAATGGAAATAATCTGGTGGTCGGCATTGAATGCAGATAACTGGAAAAAATCTGTGGTATAAATATGTTCTTTCACCTCAACGTCCAAACCCATCTCTTCCATAAATTCTCTTTTCAGGCAGTCGCGGGTGCCTTCGCCAAATTCCAGGCCGCCCCCGGGAAAC
>JBDTEB010000282.1:0-4662 GCA_039922795.1 Chitinophagaceae bacterium | reverse complement strand
GTATTATAAAGCGGGGAAATGTCAGATTTGCATCCAAACCCATACGATACATATTATATCCCTTGAAAGCGCCTGAATAGGTAGCTTCAAAACCCGCCGAAGCGTTTACACTGAGTACTTCACCACCGCGGAAAAGATTCCTGTTCCTCCACCCCAATGTTACTTGCGAACCGGTAACATTGTTCGATTTAGTGTTGCCTCCAAATTCAAGCCGCAGCGCCTGCTTCGTGGCAGGAGTGAGATAATAGTACGTGTTAAGCAAAGTGGAGTCGCCAGGCACTTTTTCAAACCTGTTTTTTACAAATTTGAAAGCACCCAGATTGATAAGGCGGTTCAGGGAAAGATTATGGTTGTTCCGGCTGTAAAGATCTCCCGATTTGAATTGTAATGCCTGTTCAAACATTCTTGGTTTGTAAACCTGTCGCCTGTCAACTACGTAATATCCTTTATAAAGTGTTGCGTTTGCGGTTGACGTATCGGAGCCTGGTGCATTAAGACTAAACTGCGTATATACGAAAACGTTTTTGATAGAATAGGGTGTCTTCCCATCCGATGGAACGCCGGGTTTAATCGTCACATACATATTGACTTTGTCCTCGCCTACTGTCGAATCTGCCTTGGTGAGCAAGTAATCCGGACTAAAATAATAAAAACCTTTTTCTTTCAAATCCGCGTCGATCCTTGCATGTTCCGCTTTGATCACATCCAGGTTGAAAGGCCTTCCCGGTTTAAGCAAAGTATACTTTGCAGATTCAGTTATGGCCTTTGCGAGGACTGAAGAATCGGAAGGGAAATTAATTTGCCTGATGGTATATTGCTGATTTGGCCGTACGCTGTATCTGGCTGTTGCGCGCCTGTTTTTTACGAGTGTATCTCCTTTCACATCTACCTGGAAAAAACCCAGGTTTTCCATAGTATTATCCAGCACTTGTACATTTTTATCAAGGTTTAAACTGCTTAATAAAACAGGCGGCTCTCCAAATTTATGTTTAAACCACCCGCGCGGTGAACTTTTTTTCTTTGGATGGCCAGCAATATTCCATGCGTATAATTTAAACCGTAATCCAAGAATCGAACTGTTGGGTTTTGGCCTGGCAAGTGTATTCAGTTCCGCTTTGAGAGTCTTACGCTGTTTTTTTTTCAAGTTTGCACTATCAAATTTAACATCAGCACCGATGTACAGCGATTCACCCGCAGGCAGGTATTTGGTATTGCTACAGGCCCCGGCGATTAGGGAAACAATGACGAAGAGCAACCAGAGGTTTTTATTCGGGTTAATTCTTTTCATTGTCTTTATTCGTTGGTGGTGTATCTTTTCTCCGCTCATCAATCATTGATTTGCCCGTTGAATCTATGGGCTGGTTGTCGGCTTCTTTTTTACTTTCCCGTTCCTCTTTCCTCATCTCACGTTTTTGTTCCTTTTGTTTTTTTGAAAGGAAGATCTGGCTGAAACGGTTATACTCCAGGCTAATAACGAAGCCAACACCAGTCTCTACCACATAGCCTTCCACTATACCTTCATATTGATTTTTTCGATAGGCGCGAATGGCATATTTACCATCCTTGCTGAGTTTATAATCAATGGAGACATTTCCTGCCAGGTTGTTTGTACGCTGTTTACCTGTTGAACTGGACTGTGTATTTTCCAATTCAAAATTGCTTCCAATCGTGACCGTCAATCGATCATTCAGCAATCTTTTAGAGAGCGCCACATTGAGATCTGTACGTTTTGCTTTTTCGCCGGAAGTATAGTCGTCAGTAGTGGACGCAACATCAAAATTTATATCAACCCCCTGGACAAGATCCGATGCCAGGTTATTTAATTGTTCAGTAAGCAACTGGCTGACACTGTTCCTTGCAAAGCCTTCTGCGGAAAAGCCTCCGCTGCTGCTTGCAAACGGATTCTCCGTAACAAATCGTCCCAGCAACAATAATGCAAATACCTGTTTGTTGAGCTCCGAGGGTTCCTGCCTGATTACACCAAGTTTTGTTTCTATGGTGTTGATCTTTGTTTTGTCGAGATTATAATTTTTATCGGGGGGGAGAACAATGTCAAAGGATAATTGCGGTTTTAATAATTCACCTTTCATAATCAGGTTCACATTGAAAGGGAGTTTCTGCCTGTAGTAGTTTTTCGCAGCTTCTGTATTTTCAACTCCCGTAAGCTGTGCTGACACAAGATCGAGGGGGGCAGTTTTTGCCAGGTAGGTTGCCGTGATATTAATATTCGCTTTTGTTGGTTCACCGGTCCAAACGATGGTACTCCCCTTCTGAATATCAAAACGCCTGTGAAGAAAATTAAATGATAATTCATATGCGCCTGATTCCAGTTCATAAGAGCCTGCAAGCGTAATCTTTCCACTCGGATCTATTCCCCCGCTAAGGGCAGCACTTCCCTGAACTGTAAGGTAATCGCCACTGCTTTCATCGACAATCAGGTTGAATTCTGCTTTCTTGCTAATATTAATATTCACCGCGATATCCATTCCCATTACGTCGGACTTATTAACGGAATCGTATTTCGCCATGAACAGCGAGTCGTTAGGGATCGCATCCATATCAACAAATTCCACAATGCCAGCCCGGGCCTCGATCCCCGGTTCCTTTTGCGGAAGAACGACAGTTAATTTTGTATCATCATTGATGGCAATTGAACCATCTACCACGGGGTTAAGCTGCGTACCCTTTATTCTCAAATTTGAATTAAAAAACAATTTTCCATAGTACACTTTACTATTCACTTTCGTGGTGTTAAGTGCACGAAAATTATCTGCTTTCAGGGTCAGATCAAATCGATAATCCGTATAACCCGGGTTGTAGTAGACCATCCCATCAAGCACAGCCGCATTGTTGGAAGAATCCTTGATGGTAAACGTGCTAAAGCGAATGCCTTCATTACCAATTTTTATGCTTTCATTGTCAATCTTGAAATAGCTGTTCAGCATGGAGAGATTAAATGCTGTATTTTTAAAATCGAGGTTGCCATCAACAGACGGCGCAGAAACTTTTCCGTTAACGGCGAATTTACCCGTCAGATAACCTGAAGCGTTTTTTATAGCGCCCATAGTCAACCCTTCTACCGTGTTGAGAAAAATACGGCGGATATCGAGATTCAAATCGAAACTGCTGTTGCTGTCCGGACGAACATAATAATTCCCTGTCAGCTCAACGTCGTTCTCATGGCCCTTTATGGTAACATTTGCCGCGTAGGTATCCTTCACTGTATTATTTACCAGTATATGCACGTTTCCTATAGTGTCTTTTCTGAAAGCCACTTCAGAAATGGTGAGATCGCTGGTAAATGTTGGTGAAGAGGTAAGATTTTGTAAAACTGCCTTTCCATCCAGCGTCCCGTCCACAGGGAGAGAATCTGATACCACGAAATTTGCAAGGGTCGCAATTTTAAAATTGCTGAAAGCAACTTCCATGGGAGCATTTACCTCCTGCCCCTGGCTATTAATGCTTAGTTGCTGTTTTCCCTGCGACAAAATAAAATTACGCGCATGAATATCGGTTTTCAAAATCGAGATAAGGTTATCCTGAGGAATGCTCCAATCATCATAATTCAGAAGCACCTGCCCTGGCTTTATCGAAAATTGATAGTCGCCGGGTTTTAGCTGTTTGAAGAGTGCCGAGAATCTATATTTGTCTTTTGTAAGAGAATCTTTGAGGTTCAGTGTAAAATCGACCTGGTTACCAGCAAGAACTGTTGACATGGAAGAATTGAATAACGCCAGGCTCTTTCCGCTTCTCGCTTTGCCTATATTTATGTCCGCGTGAAGAGAATCCTTCTCCGTATTGGCTTTTATTTGCAAATCGGTTATTTCGTTATCGGCATAGACAACTTTCGGTGCACTGACGTTAAAAGTAAATCCGGAGTCGCTGGAAAACCGGCCATTCATCGACACCGGATCCAGCCTCTTTAAATTAGGCAGAAAAGCCGTAAGTAAAGGTTTATTGATGACATTACCGTTGAATGTAAAATTGTATGGATCGATCTTTTTCTTCAGAGAATCGGAGCTTATCTCCCAATATGGATTTATTGCCTGGGTAAATACATCACCTAGTTGAGTGAGCTTGTAACGGCCTTCGAGGGCGATATTAATGGCATCGGCACTTACCCTCAAAAACTGCCCTTTATCCGAACTGCCCGACGAAAGTTGTACGGTATCCAACTGAAGTCGCTGATTTCCTTTAATCAGCAGTGAATTGGTCACAAGCAAATCGCCCCTCAGGTTATCAGGATCGGTAATCGGGAAATTCGCCGTGATTACGCCACGATAAATAATGGAATCTTGAGTAAGATGAAGAGGTATGGTTTTGATGCTGTCGATCTTCGCGGTCATCGTAATCGCCGGATATTTGCCGGACATATTCCCGCTCGCATTGATAGCAAAATCAATATTGGGGTCATGGATCTCTGCCTTCGCTCTCAACTGTTGCGACGCGATGCCGGCATCGAGTACAAGGTTACGGTAATTGTATTTTTTGAGGACAACTGATTCTATTACCCCCGCAATGGAAGCGTTTGCCGTTTTCATGGCATATCCCCTACCTTTTGCCGTTAGTCTGGCAGTGAGCGTTCCAAAATTCGCCTTGTTTTGAAGCAATGTGCCGAGGTCGAAATTGTCGGTCCTGATTGCCAGATCATATTTCGCCCTG
>JBDTEB010000281.1:0-6006 GCA_039922795.1 Chitinophagaceae bacterium | reverse complement strand
TGGAAAGGAAAGGGTTAAGATGCTAACACCCACCTGGCATTGCAAAAAGCGGCATAATGATAACTGAATCTTATTTCAACGCCACTGAAAACGGGATCACTTTTGGCGGCAGACAGGTCTTGTCATTACAGACCATGAATTCCACGGTGCCTTTTACCGTCGCTATAACCGCCGCCTTGACCTTTACAGTCTGTATAAACTCTACCTTGTCGGAATACTGTTTCACGTTTACCCCGAACAGCGGTTCGTTGTGTTGTTCAAGCTTACCAGACTCTTTTGGCAGCGTACCAAACGTTAACAATGGGTTCTTCGTAAAAACGAAGGCAGTTGGTATCGGGCCGCCTGCAGGAGTGGTTTGAGAATATATATGCCAGCCTTTTTCAATGGTTGCCGTAAGGTGAACCTCGTAAGATTTGTCCGCCAGTTTTTTAGAAGTAAAATTCCAGCTCACCGGGTCGGTTTGGGCCTTTGCCATGCTTGTAACGCCGAGAATCAGGGAAAGGAAAATCAATCTGCGCATTACGTTTAATTTAGGGCCAAAATTAGGTACTTATTTTATATCGGAAGTCATGGTCTTGTCAGGCTCTTCATGTGGCTGACCGTTCCCGCCGCAGCCTGCGAAGATATTTCCTGAAGAGTCGTTTAATAGAAGTCCTGATTCCTGCAAACCAAAGTGTTGCCTGCCCAGGACAGAAAGCGCTCCAGATGAACACGCAGCAAATCAATGAGTTATAGAAAAAGCCCAAACTTTCATCCACCTTGATAGGTACCCGTTTTTCTTCATTTCACCGTAATGGTTACTTTCACGCCATAATTACCGACTATGATACTGACCAGAGCCTTCGTGGCCCTATTGTTTTTACTGATGTCTTCCGCACTTTTCGCCCAGGTTTCTGAAGGGGTAAAATGGGCGAAAGACGGCAAAACTTACTACCAGGTTAACGAGGACCAGATAGAACAGGTCGATCCGGTCACCGGAAAAGCAACGGTGATCCTGAGTGCAAAAGAGCTTACTCCCACCGGCGCTACAAGGCCATTAAAGATCGAAGATTTCTCCCTCACATTCGACGGCCGGAAAATATTGATTTTCACTAATGCAAAAAAAGTATGGCGCTATGCTACCAGGGGTGATTACTGGCTGATCGAAGTAAATACGCACAAATTAAAAAAGTTGGGAAGAACAAGACCTGAATCTTCCCTGATGTTCGCGAAATTATCAGACAATGGCCTCAAGGCTGCGTATGTCAGCGAGAATAACATTTATGTGGAAGACATGATCACAGACGGCATCCGGCCACTAACGACCGGCGGCAACAGCGAAATGATCAATGGAACCTTCGACTGGGTCTATGAAGAAGAATTCAGCTGCAGGGACGGGTTTCGATGGAGCCCCGACGGAACCAGGATCGCATACTGGCAGCTGGATGCCAGGAACACGAAAGATTACCTGATGGTAGATAATACCGACTCGATTTATCCTTACGTAAAACCGGTCGTTTATCCCGTTGCCGGAGAGTCTCCTTCCCCATATAAAATAGGCGTGGTAGATATTGTTACGGCAAAAACCAACTGGATGAATATTCCCACCGATCCCGTGCTCCAGTCATATCTGCCGAGGATGGAGTGGGCCGCAAACAGTACAGAACTGATTGTTCAGCATCTAAACCGCAGGCAAAATACAAGCAATTTAATGCTTTGCGATGCGGCCAGCGGCGTTGCCAAAACCATTTACACGGAAAAAGATTCAGCATGGATAGATATTCTTCCCTTATGGGATGATCGTTATGCGTATGGCGGATGGGACTGGCTGAATGGTGGCAAAGAATTCCTCTGGGCCAGTGAAAAAGACGGCTGGCGTCATCTGTATCGCGTGGGAAGAGATGGAAAGGAAACATTGGTCACAGTGGGCAATTATGACGTGATGAAAATCAGCGCGATCGATGAGAAAAACAATTATGTCTACTTCCTGGCTTCGCCTTTTAATGCCACACAGCAATACCTCTACAGGATAAAACTGGACGGAAGGGGAACCGCAGAACGCATCAGTCCGGTAAACCAGAATGGAACCCATGACTATGCACTCTCACCTACAGCCAGTTTTGCCTTTCATAATTTCTCCAATTACTACACCCCTCAAACGGGGGAGCTGGTGTCATTGCCAGACCATAAATCCTTAAACGGACATAAGGTCGATGAACTGCTTGCTTCGACGGATGCGAGTCAGTCCAATATTAAATATTTCAAGATTAAAACCAGTGAAGGCGTGGAGATGGATGCCTGGATGGTTAAACCTTTAAAATTCGATTCCACAAAAAAATACCCGGTTTTGTTCTACGTTTATACGGAACCGTGGGGACAAACGGTCAAGGACGTTTACGGTGCAACGGACAACTATCTGTATCGCGGGAACCTCGCCGCCGATGGTTACATCACGGTCTCGATCGACAACCGCGGAACACCCGTTCCCAAAGGACGTGCCTGGAGAAAGATCGTCTACCGCAAGATCGGGCTTATCAATATCCGCGACCAGGCGATGGCTGCCAAAGAAATTCTTAAAATGCCTTTCATCGATCCCGCACGCACCGCAGTATGGGGATGGAGTGGCGGTGGCTCGGCTACCCTCAACCTGATGTTCCAGTTCCCTGATATTTATAAAACAGGCATCGCCATCGCAGCAGTGGGAAATCAGCTGACCTACGATAATATTTACCAGGAACGTTACATGGGGTTACCACAGGAAACCAAAGCCGATTTCGTAAAGGGATCTCCCATTACCTATGCAAAAAACCTTCAGGGAAATTTATTGTATATCCACGGAACGGGTGATGACAATGTGCATTATTCCAACGCGGAAATGCTCGTAAACGAGCTGATAAAAAATAATAAGCAGTTCCAGTTTATGCCTTACCCCAACCGTTCTCACAGCATCTCAGAAGGCCCGGGAACCAGAGAACATTTATCCACCTTATATACAAATTACCTGAGGCAGCATTGTTCTCCCGGACCAAAATAATGAGTGCAGGTGCGCGTCCCCGTAAATCATTGTCCATAAAGCCTGTAATAAATGAGATATGTTTTTTCTGTCCTGTTATTTTTACTGATATTTTTCTCATGGAATTATGCAACGGAAGCAATTTCCTATGGAACGATAGAATTGTCTGTTACCAGTTCCGCCAATGCTGGTGCTGAGCAAGGTGCCACTACCGCGGTTTTTCTGTATTATAATAATTACCTGGTTGAAAAATTTCAATCTTCCCGGTTGTCAAAAAACGGGTCCGGATATGTTGATTCGGTATTCTGTTTTATCGATCCTCAAAAAAAGTATTGCACCGAGTATGATGAAATGTCAAAAACGGCAAAAGAAATTACCTCATATCCGCTTGAAAATAAAACGTATGGATATTTGTTTCCACACGATAGCGTGACCCGGCCGGAAAATTATCTTCGTGCGGTGAACATGCCGGATACGGCAATAGATTTTTATACCTACAAAAGATTTTATATCATCACCAAAACACGCGACAGCGTTACCTATTATATTTCGCCGTCAAAACTTCCGATCCCTTTCCATCTCAACAGGGTAGTGGATGCGGACTACAAGGGCACATTGATCAGGATCGATGCGTTGAAGCTCGGAAGCAAACTACCTGATGTTACCTCTTTGCGCATGCAGGTGTATCCAAACAGGATGTATAGCAACGAGCTCGGTGTGCTAGGTACCTGGATAGCGAGAGCGACGGGGAAGAAATAACAGAAATTTTTACCGGCTGCTTTTACCAGGCCAGATTGGTCATATTGCTCCACGGAATGATTTTTGAAAACACAAAAGGACCGGGGTGCGTTTACGGCTACTCTGGCGTTTTGTAAACAATTCTTAAATTAAAACGATTCGAAATGGATAGTATCAACAAACAGCAAGCGGAAGAAAATCACAAAGACCTCCAGGGAAGCGAGGCTGCAAAGAAAATACAGGAATTGGTCGGAGAAGCCAAGTCATGTTTTTTCTGCACCGATCTCAATAGTGGTGGACAATTTACAACCCGTCCGATGGCCGTGCAAAAAGTTGATGATTCGGGTACGCTATGGTTTCTAAGTGCGGATGACAGTCATAAGAACGCCGAAATTCACACTGATTCATATGTACAGCTCCTGTTCCAGGGGTCAGATTATGCTGAATTCCTGAGCATTTACGGTAAGGCGACCATTACAAAAGACAAAGACAAGATCAAAGACTTATGGAAACCAACCCTGAAAACCTGGTTTACCGAAGGTGTTGATGATCCGCGGATCAGCGTGATCGCAGTGGCACCTCAGGATGGATATTACTGGGACAATAAACATGGCGCAGTGGTGGCTTTTGCCAAGCAGCTTGTAGGAGCAGCTATGGGGAAAACGCTGGACGATTCAATAGAAGGAAATATCAGCCTCTGATGTAAATAAATCCTAAATAACCTGGCGGGCAAATTAGTTTTTGTCCGCTTTTTTTATTAAAACGATCAGCATGAACACTATACACATCCCCGGCTTTACACTTATCGGGATCTCAATCAGAAGCACCAATGAAAATAATAACCAGGCGGCCAGGGACATACCTGCGCTTTGGCAAAAGTTTATGGGAGAGGGCGTCGCAGCGAAAATTCCGCAAAAGATTGACAATCACATTTGTTGTGTGTACACCGACTACGAGAAAGATTTCACCAAACCGTACACTGTTGTTCTCGGGTGCCGGGTAAAAAGTCTTGCTGAGATTCCCGAAGGGATGACCGGCATCACTATAGATGATGCCAGTTACCGAAAATTTGAAGCGAAAGGAAACCTGATGCAGGGTGCAGTTGGAAAAGCCTGGATGGACATTTGGAAAATAGATCTGGACAGGGATTATAAAGCTGATTTTGAAGTTTACGATGAAAGATCCCAGGATCCTGCCCATGCAGTGGTGGATATATTTATCGGAGTAAACAGCGTATTGTAGAAAATCTTAAACATTCGGTGTCCAGTGTAAAAGTGCTAAATTGACGCCCATAATCAATTCTTTTCAGCATATGAAGATTAAACAGTTACTGTTCATTCCGGTTCTTTTCGCCGCTCCCGTTTGCCTTTTCTCCCAGGCTAAACTGGTGGAAAAGGTGACAAAGAAGGGAGATGAGATCGTTATCCCCTATGAAAAATACATGTTGCCAAATGGTCTTACGCTCATCGTTCACGAAGATCATTCTGATCCTGTGGTGCACGTGGATGTTACGTATCATGTAGGCTCTGCCCGTGAAGAAATCGGGAAATCGGGCTTCGCGCATTTCTTTGAACACATGATGTTCCAGGGAAGCGACAACGTTGGCGATGAACAACATTTCAAAATCGTTACCGAATCGGGTGGAACACTGAATGGCAGCACCAATACCGATCGAACCAATTATTACGAAACTGTTCCCAATAACCAGGTGGAGAAAATGCTCTGGCTCGAAGCCGATCGTATGGGTTTTCTTCTCGATGCGGTAACCCAGAAAAAATTTGAAATTCAGCGTTCAACGGTTAAAAACGAACGCGGTCAAAACTACGATAACAGGCCCTATGGCCTCGCCCGCGAATATGCTGCGAAGGCTTTGTATCCGTATGGACATCCCTACTCCTGGCTTACCATCGGGTACCTGCAAGATCTGAACCGCAGCAATGTGGACGATCTTAAAAATTTCTTCCTGAGATGGTATGGACCGAACAATGCGACGCTTACCGTTGGCGGTGACGTGGTGACAAAGGATATTGTAAAGATGGTTGAAAAATATTATGGTGGAATTCCTTCCGGCCCCGCAGTGGTTCCTACAAAACTGGAACCGGTAAAACTGGCGTCAACCCGCTATGTGAGCTATGTAGACAATTACGCCCGCTCTCCGCAACTGTCTATCACCTATCCTACTGTTCCTGATCTTGACAAGGATGCTGCTCCGTTAAGTTTGCTTGGCCAGATACTTGGCCAGGGCAGAAACTCTATCCTGTATAAAAACTTGGTAA
>JBDTEB010000280.1:0-4132 GCA_039922795.1 Chitinophagaceae bacterium | reverse complement strand
AGCAGGCACACCGGAACGCCTGCGCTCAAAAACATCGATTTGGCCTGTGATCTTGCTATCCAGCATGGAAAAGTCAATACCCACGTTTTTTGTACGATTTATTATCCAGGACAAATTGATGATCGGTAGTCCGCGTGGGCGGGCGCCGATAACATAGGTGCCGTCCAGCACAGCACTGCCGTTCGGATAATTATACCCTGGCAGGTAATCGAATGCGTTGATATTTGCTTCACTGCCCGTTTCGCCAAATGAGGCCCGAAGTTTCAGATCGTTAATCCATTTGACATTCGAAAAGAACTTTTCTTCAGAGATCCTCCATCCGGCAGACAGGCCGGAGAAGAAACCCCAGCGGCTGTTTGGTGCATACAGGTAAGATCCGTCGTAACGACCTAACAGTTCCAGAAGATATTTCTGTTTGTAATTATAATTCACTCTTCCGATGTATCCTGCTCTCGCTTCCGGTGTCCACTGGTCACTCAGTATATCCTGTTCAGAAAAAGACATGGTAGGGATGTAGTTGTTGGAAGGAATGGAATGCACCACGAAATAGGTATTTTCATAATCTGAACGTTCATAACCGGCAACAGCTGAAATGGCATGATCACCCAGTTGCTTGGTATAATTCATGGTAAACTGGGCATACCGGTTGATCACATTTCTTTTGTGTTTTTCCCGCCATGGATTCTGATTGCCATACAACGCACCCCCGGTGGCCCGGTCAGCGTAAACCCCTGTGGTTGAATTGTAGATATACGCCGGGTAGGTATATTCAAAACCGTCGAAATCTTCATTCATATAATTGTAGGCTATCGTTCCTTTGGCTATCAGGCCGAAGGGAAGCTCATACTGGGCATTTAATTTAAAGTCCATCGCATGCCAGTTATTATAAATATATCCTGTGACATCAGATTTATAGGTGGCGGGATTTACGTTAACGTTATGCGTCTGGTTGATATAGTTTGGGTTATTATTTGCGTAGGGCGATTCAGTCGGCCACATACTGAATATGCTCAGGAAGGGATTGAAATAATCATCAAGTCCGGGCACTCCCACGTTGAAGTTTTTCTCCAGGCGGAGTGCGATCTGTGCGCCGAGCGACAGCTTGTTTGCCAGTTGAGTATTCAGGTTGGCCTGTACATTGGTACGCTGGTAGGTGAACTCTTTTAGAATGGCATCCTGATCAAGGTGGCCGATAGAAAGGTAGTAATTAGAGCGGGGCGTTCCTCCGGAGGCACTGGCGTTAATGTAGCGCTGCGGCACATTGGGACGGGTGACTATTTTGAAATAATCATAACTCTGGTAACCGCTATCGGTTCCGGCTTCCCATTTTGCCAACTCAGATTTACTAAGCAGCGCCCCGGGATTTCCGTTTGGATTATTTTGCTCTGCTTCTACCGTTCCACGCTGATGCACAAACGCAGATGGCGGTTTTGGATATCTGGTAAAATTCTGCAGTCCATAGTAGCCGGATACGTTGATGGAGGGACTTTCTTTTTTACCTTTTTTTGTGGTTACCAAAACAACTCCATTTGCTGCGCGTAAGCCATAAATAGAGGCAGATGCATCTTTGAGGATGGTGATGTTATCGATATCATCCAGACCAAGGGTATTAAAAACGTCCTGTCCGGAGCCCTGGTTAAATCCAAAGCCGGTCGTATTCGTACTTCCGCCGGTGTAAGGAACCCCATCGATCACAAAGAGAGGGTTTCCCATATTCCTGATCTGCAGGTTAATTCCGCGTCCCGGTCTTGAATCGGGCGCCCGGGATGTAAGCCCGGCAACCTTGCCGACAAGCGCACCTGATGTGGTTGTGGCCGGCGTGGTCTGAAGATCACTTGAACTCACACTCGTTATGGCACCCGTGATCGTTGCGCGTTTTTGCGTGGTATAGCCTACAACCACAACATCTGTCAGTTGTTGATTCTGCGAAATCAGTTGCACACTAATCATGGAGCGGTTATTTACTGGTACCTCCTGCGAAATGTACCCTACAGAGGTAAATAAAAGCGTCGCATTGCCCGGAGCATTTACCGAAAATGATCCGTTGTTATCGGTCTGGGTACCCGTGGTGGCCCCTTTTACCTGAACGGTAACTCCAGAGAGAGCAGTATCACCGGTGAGTACTTTTCCGGAGATCTTCATTTGTGCCTGCACGTTATGAGCGACAAGCAATACAATGAATAAATAAAAAATTTTGAGTGTTCCCGAGGAATGCTTTTTGCAACCTGTGTAGAAACTGTCGATCATACGATGCGGCAAACAACGTTTCATAACAATGTAGTTTTGATATAAAAAAAAATTGGTTTAGAGCCATGGCACGTAGTATCCTGAGACTGATGCCAAAAAATTTATCTAAAAAATCTGGTGATCTATTATTTCGTCGGTTGCTAAAGTCAGCGGTAGCCAATACCATCAACGCTGGCAGGCGCACTATTTAATACAAATAAGTTGTTCGTTAAAAAGACTTCAGATTTCGGAACAGTCTATGAAAAGATTCAGACTAATTTCCAATCTGTTTTTTATCCATTGTTCTTTCGAATGTAAAATCGGGGAGATTGATTATTTGCCCATTATGTAATGCCGATTCATGAGCGAGAATTCCCACGCAGGTGATGTTCGCTGACTGTCGCGCATTGGGAAAAGGCTGTCTTTTCTCTGTCAGTGCGCTTATGAATTCATGAACAAGATGCGGATGTGATCCGCCATGGCCGGCACCCTGGGTAAAAGAAAGATGCTGATGTTCGTCGGTATCGTACACTCCACCCGTTGTGAATCGCCTGATCGGCTCAGGCAGCAGGTGAGCGTAGTCTGGTGAATATTTTTCTTCAGGTATTTCGGGCTCAGGTTTTTTGGCTGTATGTATGATCAGGGGCTGTCCTTCGACCAGTGGCCATTCAACAGATTTTTTTGTGCCGTACACTTCAAAACTTTCCCTGTACTGACGGGCCACGTCAAACAACGAGCGATACACATGTGCTGAAAGATCAGAGTTTTTAAATTTTATATGCGTACTTTCCACAGCAAAGGGGGAGGAATAATGTGCCTGTAATTCTTCACGGATGGTTCCGGAACCGAAACAGGAAACAGATTCCGCTTCCGCCCGGGTTAGTGCCAGCACAGGTCCAACGCAGTGTGTGGCATAATACATCGGGGGCAGGCCCGGCCAGTAATTTGGCCATCCATCCATGTCTTGCTGGTGTGTTGCTTTTAGAAACTGCACCTTACCCAGCTCGCCGGATTCATACATTTCTTTCATGAATAAAAACTCACGGGCATACACAACCGTTTCCATCATCATATATGTGAGGCCGGTCTCTTCCACGAGCTCAACAATCTGCCGGCATTCTTCAACCGTAGTGGCCATCGGCACCGTGCAGGCCACATGTTTACCTGCTTTAAGGGCCTGTATTGTTTGCCTTGCGTGATCGGGAATAGGCGTGTTTATGTGAACCGCATCAACCTGCGGATCTTTTAATAGATCATCATAGTTTGTATAGCGTTTTTCAATACCAAAAGCATCACCGATCTCGTTGAGTTTTTCCTGATTGCGCTGGCAGATGGCGTAAATGGCGGCGTCGGGATGACGTTGATAGATCGGGATAAATTCTGCCCCAAAGCCGAGGCCCACAATCGCGATATTGATTTTATTTCCCATGCTGATATGATTTGTTTAGGATAGGTTTATTGGATGGATTTTGGCTGGCACCGCTCCATTTTTTTAAAAAGGCAAGTCCTTCAGAAGCAAACAGGTCCTGGGTTTCAGCCATCGGATGCCAGAAACAGACTGCACCCGCGAGTTCCCTGTTCTCAGTGGTAAAACTTTCGATGGATACCACGCCCGTATAATTTATTTTTTCCAGGCCACGGCGATAAGCCTCCCAGTTGGTTTGTCCGCTGCCCGGGGTTCCGCGATAATTTTCTGCCACCTGGATGTGCAGCAATTTATCCCCTGCTTTAATGATGGCTTTCTCGGCATCCCTTTCTTCGATGCCCATATGAAAACTGTCCAGCATCACTTTTGCAGCAGGATGATTGATGTCGTCAATCAACCGCAAAACATCGTCGACCGTATTAACCAGGTCGGATTCAAAACGGTTTAGAGGTTCAAGGGCAATCTGCAATCCGCGGGATG
>JBDTEB010000279.1:0-5048 GCA_039922795.1 Chitinophagaceae bacterium | reverse complement strand
CACTTTCGAAGCCAGGTTTTGCGTGATCGCATCGTAACATTTTCCAAAAAATAATTCATAATTACTTAAATCAAATAATATGCAAACAGGAGTTCAATTCACAGGCACCGTAGCAGCAAACGCATCGGCAAAATGGTTCACACATAGCTGGCAGGCAGCATGGCATGTAGTCTGGTACTGCGTTCCCGTCGCGCCCATCGTTGATGGCAATGCACAGATAGAATGGAAAGTGCAGGTCGACAGGCAGGCGGCAGACAAGATCAAATACTTCATCGAAGTAAAAAACCTCACCGGTGGGCCAGTGAGTTTTGAAGCCAGGTACGCAATTATTAATATTTAAACAGCACACATGGCCACGATAACTATAAACATCAATAGCGACGACAAACTCAGTCTTGCTGCTTCCAATGAAAGCGCTGAAGTAAATACCGCGGAACATTCCAGCGACGGTGGTGCGCCTCATTTCGACTCCGGTTCAACCACAACAGCCTCTTCCTCCGGGCAGTTGGATATCGGCGGACCACCACAATGGTTAAGCGAAGCACTGAGCAAAGACGGAAAGGACCGGGAAAATGTTTCTGCAAGCGATAGCCTTCAACAAATGGAAGACGGCGATGCAGGTGCATCAAAGGTGACACTCAACTAGCAATACGCCCATCACCCATGCAAACTATTCTACCGAAGAGTCTCTGCATGGGTGTTTTTTAACTGGTTTTTGTAAACGTGGCTTTCACCTGTTCCGAACGAAGGATATACAAAATCCAGATCACCGCAAATATTGCAGTACGTCCCAGTCTTATTACTGCCGAATTCATGATCTCGGTGTGAGCTATAGCAGGAGAAAAACTATACAGAATATTAAGAATCAATTGCCCTGCCACGTTGGTACCAAGAAACCAGATGAACATGGAGGGGAAAATATCCCTTCGTCTGAGCAGCCAGTAGAACGCGGCCACATTTCCGCAGATCGCTAAAAGACTTAATACCATCTCCAGCCGCAGAATATTCTGTAACCTGCTTCCACCCTGAGTTTCAAGCAATGCCCAACTTTCTTTATCAAAAAAATTACTCTTCGTGAAGTTGAAGATATTAACCAGAATACCCAGCCCAAGCACCACAGCGAGAAAAATCAGCCAACCGCTCAGCTGCCGGTTCTCATCTTCATAATAAACCGGCACATTGCGACTGTTTAAAAACCTCAACAGAAAGCCCAGGCCCACAATAGTCAGAAACGCAAGAACAACCATCCTGAGATTTACCGGTACATCAATTTCTTTATCCGGATCGAAAGATGTTGCGGTTTCAAAACCCGTTTTCGTCATGTTCAGATCCAGAGTGGCCACGATCTTTTTATAGTCGGATTTAAACCTGGCAATTTCTGAAACCGGGATGTGATCCCTGAACGTTTTGAAATAATATTTGAGTTTAATTTTATTTGCTTCCAGCTTCGAAACAAAATCAAACTGATACGATTCATTTTTTATATGAATTCCAGGGAGATTTAATTCCCAGCTGGAAGGCATATTTAATTCGATCGTATAATGAACGCTTAATGGAAAATGAAGAGCTACAGGAGCATCTTTAAACACCGCCGAAGGATCAGGGATCTCTTCATAAATAGCTTTTGCAAAAACCTCGAAAGATTTTTTACCCTTCTCATCTGTTTCCCATAGCGAAGGAATGGCGTAGAATTCTTTTACTGTAAGGTCATTCTTCAGGCCGTCGTCTTCAATGTCGATGGGAGCAGCCTGCTCTATGTCTTCATAAGTCTTCGAATAATATTTTTTATAATTATCATCCATTTCGGTCGAACTCATCCCTGCGATGCTATTGCGAAGATCGTCGGCCCTGCCGCCGGAATAAATGGTTGAAACACTAAACCTGCTGGTGTCAGTGTAAGAAATGTCAAAACGTTCAACGATGGTACTCTCATTGAGATAACCGGGTTCTACATGTGATAAGGTATCCTGGCCTTTTTTTAAGACAAGTGCGTATCCATATCCATCGATATAAGTGTTTACAAATTCTCCTCTCTGGCCAGTTGCTGTCGGATCGATAAAAAAATAATCCCTGTTTCTTTCAACTGCAACTATCGCATGATTGAAAACCGTAATGGAAGGAACGGCTTCTTTCGTTTTGTCTCTCTCGGAGGTATTGACGAGCGCCACATAAGCGGGTATGCCCTCTTTTTGAAGGATCGTTGCCAGCAACAATGCCTTGTCTTTACAATCGCCAAATCTTTGTTGAAATACTTCCGAAGGGTCGTGAGGCTGATGGGTATTCACGCCTATCTCCAGACCCAGGTACCTGATCTTGTCCTGCACGAATCTTAACGCCAGGCTGGAAAACACATCCTTGTCATCCCCCGCCGTCTTTCTCCATCCGGCAATTTCATTATCCAATGCAGGCGAAAAAGGATAGTCGTAGTTTTTAAAAATCTCCATCCCCCAGTCGACAACTCCCCGCCAGTGCTCAAATTCGGTCACCGAAACGCAGGGGTAGTTATTAAACCACGTAGGAACCCCGGGCTGAGACTGCCACACTTTGACATCGGGGTTCGACCACGAGTAAAGTTTCAGATCCCCCTGCATTGTTTCGGTCGCCAACGGTGCCTTGTTCACGGATTGGAAAAACAGCCTACGGGTCTTGGGAGCAATAATGGTTTCAAAATAATTGGAGACCGCCGTTTCCAGGGCGAAGTAGATTTTATCAGCATATTTGTCTTTGAAAACAGGATTGAATCCGATAACTGAATAAGCGAAATCTATCCGGTCGCCTTTGCGAACATCTTTCAGAATGGTATACGCTCTTTTAATACCCGAATACTGAAAATTATCAGCGTCAGATTCTTCCTGTACGATTTTTATATCCCGTGGGTTCAGGCTGCTTACGATGGAATTGTTTCTCACCAGGTTTACTTTGTGAAAGATGACCTGTTGAAAAGAAGGCGAAAAACTTACTGACACATCTGAAACGTTCTGCACACCCGTCTCGTTCACTACCTCGCGGATGATGTGCATATACTCGGTCCTGTTGACCAGGTTTACCTGGTGGTCCACGAGTGCGAGATAATACCCATTACTGATCAGCCGGGTTGCGGGCTTTTTTGCCAGGTCAATATTATGATTGATGAGCCAGGCTGGTTCGGCTGAAAGCTGAACCTTGTCACCGGCAAAACCTGTAACAGCAATAAGCAGGAGAAGCAGGATAACCATGGCTTCATGAAAAAGCCTTGAGAATATCGTCATAGAAAGGAGTCAATTTATGCAATAACGGAAGCCGGTCCTTCATATTTTACCGGATGTTTTTTTTGTTAACGTTGACTAACCCGAATATAGGAATTATCAGGATGATGGCGAGACAGAGACAGGGAATACCATTCGGTCATTCTTTTCAATCGGTTAGCATTCAACCAGGTTCTGAATTACCTTTGCGAACGCCTAAACCTGAAACATGTACAAAGTCGTTTTTATAGATCTTGATGGAACCCTTTTGAAAGCAGATCATAGTGTAAGTGAGGAAACCAGAATGGTAATCCAGAAACTCCGCGATCAGGGGATATTGATTGTGCTTGTCTCCGCACGCCCCTATCATGCCATTGTCTCCATCCATAATTGGCTGGGAATTGATGCGTTTCCTATAGCCAGCCTCAACGGTTCATATATCCGTGACACAGATAAAGTTCTTTTTTCTGCCACTATCGCGGCAGATTCGGTTACCGGTGTTCAACAAATAGCAGGGGAATTTAATGCCACACTTCTTTATTACAGCGGTCTGAGATGGTTTTCTGAAACAAGCAATCCCTACACCGCCAAGGAACAATTGATTACTTCTGTGCAGTTGGAAACATTTGCATATCCTGAATTAACCAGCATGTGGTCAAAAGACAATCTGGGAATCAATAAGATAATGGGGATTGGTACCGAAGCCGATATTCAGGGTTTGCAGGCCAGGATCAGGGCAGAATTTAAGGGCATCAACGCATATACTTCCAAGCCCACATATCTGGAGATCATGCCCGAGCATGCTTCCAAAGCATCTGCTGTAAAGCATATCCTGGAACTGTATAATATTCCAAGGGAACAAAGCATTGCCCTGGGAGATAATTTCAATGACAAAGAAATGCTGATATATGCTGGTCTGGGTATTGCCATGGGCAACGCTCCTGACGAAATCAAGGGCGTTGCTGATGAAGTCACAGACACCAATCAGAATGACGGAGTAAGAAAAGCTCTCGAGCGACTATTTAAACTCTAACGCGATTACGCAAACGCTCAGCAGGATCAGGCAATAAATTTACCCGGGCGTTTGATTTAGCCGGGTCGGGAAATATTATTACTGCTGTTTTATTTGTTGTTACCGGCCCTAAAAAGCTATGTGTGGTAGTGTCCCGAATAAGTTCCGCACGTTTCTTTTGCGCTTTCTCGAGCTTTTTCAAATTCTTTTCTTTCTTCCTCGCTTTTCTATCCGCCCTTCGCTGGGCCCTTTCCATTTTTCTATCCTTCTTATTTACTTTGGACTGAATACTGTTAATATTTTTCTCGTTCTTGTTTATTTCCTGCTGTTTTTTTGCAAGGGCGGCGCTGTCCAGCTGGGCAGAGGCACTGGATGACAACAATATTAACCCCGTCATCAGCAAAAGAAATAGGCTATTTTTCATAGATGGAATATAAACAATTTTATAGTTTCCCCCATTTTTAGATTTAGTGGCGGCTTCCTTTTTGCAATAATTCGATTGCCAGTTCAGGCCTGCTGAAAATGCCTGACAATAAAAACATATTATGAAATATAACCTGCTTGGTAATACGGGACTTAAAGTTTCGGAGTTATGTCTCGGCACGATGACCTTTGGTGGCAAAGGCATGTTCGCCGCGATTGGGAATCTCGGACAGGAATCTGTGGACGCGCTCATCAGAAAATCTGTAGATGCCGGGATAAATTTTATCGATACGGCCAATGTTTATTCCGAGGGTTTGAGTGAGAAACTAACAGGTCAAAGTATGCACAACCTGGGCTTAAACCGGGATGATATTATTCTTGCCACTAAG
>JBDTEB010000278.1:0-3612 GCA_039922795.1 Chitinophagaceae bacterium | reverse complement strand
CCTTAAGCTCGGGTAATTTCTTTAGTGCTTCCTTTCGCCAGTTATATTCCTGGCGGCGGTAAAAATAATCAAGGTAAAGATCTTTCAGTGGAGACTGAGTGTTCCATTCCAAAGATTGGAAGGAACTTGTTTTGTCCATCGTGATCCGAAAATGAAAGAGGTTGCCTCCGGAGTCCGGCACTTCAAACAGTATTACGTTTGAAATGATATTGAACAGCCTTGTTTTAATATTGTCGTTTTGAGCGTTCTTTTCCCGGGTATTAAAATATTCAGCCACTTTTTGCTGTGTGTCGAATTCCGGTTTTAGCTGAAGTGGTTCACCTTCGAAGTAGGTATCCTTTATGGTCATTGCCTCTTCACCAAAGGTTTCATGCAGCAATGGCCAGGTGACAAAGGGCCTGGTATAGCGATCTTTATCGAACCAGATATCTCTTTCGGCGAATTCATTTATGTGAACCGGAACGGCAGGTACGAAGTAACCCATGATGCCTTCCACCGCGTGTAGTGGAATAGACCAGATGCGAAAAAATCCGAGGATATGATCGATGCGGAAAGCATCGAAGTAATTGCTCATCTGTTCGAACCGTTTACGCCACCAGTCGAAACCATCCTCCTGCATTTTCTGCCAGTTGTAGGTTGGGAAACCCCAGTTCTGACCCTTGACGGCGAAGTCATCCGGGGGTGCGCCGGCCTGCATATCCATATTATAAAGTCCCGGACTCATCCAGGCGTCACAACTGTAGCGATAGATGCCGATGGGAATATCTCCTTTTAGAACGATGCCTTTTTTATGTGCGTATTCTGTGGAGTCTTTTAATTGAAGATGCAGGTGATACTGGATAAAATAATGAAGGAAGATCTCGGAATAGTGTTTTGCTTTTGGCGAAACAAATTTTGCGATGGCATCCTTACTATATTCCTTGTTTGTTTTCCAGAGACTGCTGTCGGCGGTGCCATTTTTATTTCTCAGGTAACTGAAGGCAGCATAAGGGGCGAGCCAGTGCTTATTCGCAGTGAAAAACGCATAGAAGTCGGTATTTTCCAGGTATTCCTCACGGCTTGCATCACAGATCTGGCGTAGTATTTCTAACTTATATTTAAGCACTTCCACATAATCGACTGCAGGGAGATCGTTTAATTCTTTTTGTTTTTTCTTCAGCCCTTTCAGCAGAGCAGCATGTTTTTTTCCTGCCGTTGCCTCGAGATTAATGTAAACAGGGTGCAAGGCAAAAGCAGATATCGCTGCATATGGATAGGAATCTGCAAAACTGAAAGTGGCTATTGTGTCGTTGACGGGCAGAATCTGGATCAGTTTTATCCCGGCTTCTTTCGCCCAATCGGCAAGTAATTTAATATCGTCGAATTCGCCGATCCCGAAGCTCTTCTTGCTTTTCAGGCTGAAGACAGGGATGGCCACGCCCGCACCTTTCCACTTTTGTATCGGAAGCCTTGCAAAACCGTCATGCAGTATTGTTAAGGAATCATGGGTGCCGATGCCTGGAAGAAACCTGTTTTCTCCTGACTCAACAATGGATTGATTGTCTTTACTCTCCGTGATGCCGTAGTTATACTGGATGGGAAAGCTCTCTTGCGGTAGAGCAAGCTTGGTTGTCCACCAGTCGCCTTCCTTTGATAACCTGATTGCATCGGCCTGTTTCCAGTCGCCCAGTTCAAGTCCGGAACCAGTGAGGCAAACCTGTTCATTTTTCTTCAGGAAAGGAACTTTAACCCTGAAAATATGCGTGAAAGATTTTGGAATTTTTGTTTTGGTCCTGGCCGGCGATTCGGGTATCAGCACATTGCGAAACGGGGCGGTATAAAAAACATTGTCGATAAAGCCTTCATTGTTCCAGGAATCAAAAGTGTGGATGTTGGCAACTGATTTTTTTGCGATCTCTATCGTGCGCAGATGTTCGCCATCAGGAACAACCTCACCGTTTTTCAGGTGAAGTTCATAACTGTAACAAAATGTATGATCGGCAGCAGTATCGAGATCAAATTCTGCTGTCCAGTATTCCGGGCTGAAATAATTCATCAATATCCGGTCTGAATCTTTGTTGTCTGTTGTTTTAGTGGAATATTTTTTGACGGAAAGGGTCTCGCCGAAGTTTGTGTGATAACGGAGATATAAGGTAATTTTCATGCACTGGTTCTTTGGTAAATGGTGCGAAAGTAGCACAATGCCCTCAATAAAAATTTTGGCCCGTCATTGCCGCAAACCAATTTTGATTAATTTCGTGCAAATATTTAACATGGAAATGCAAAGCAAGAGTACAGCGATGGCCTGGATAATTTTTTTCGTATCGACAGCAGTTTTCCTGGTTGCCATCTACACACACTTCGAATATTTAACTTTGATCCTTCCTATCATGTGCACTTCTTTTGTGAAGGGAATGAGGCTCATATAGGAGCAAAAAAAAGAGCCACTTTGCAGTGGCTCACGCAATTGTTGTTACCGAATATTATTTTTTACCAGTGCTGGCAGTTACTGCAACCTGTGCCGGTGCTTTTTTGGCAGCTACCATATCATTCATCACATTCATAGCTTCGTTCAGGTAGATGTCTTTGCTTAATGCCTTCATCCAGGCATTGAGTCTGTCTGCCTTATTCTTGTCATTGGCATATTTGTTCTCTTCGCCGGTGAGCGCTCTTACTAAAAACGGTTTTTCAATCCCGCCAAGTGAATCCATTTGTTTGTAGGCATTTCCAATTAGTTTTCTTTCCTGGCGGTATTTATCAATATTCAGAGAATACATTTTATCGTTCTGCTTGTCGAGCCACTCTGTGTTGGCCTTGATCGTTTTGAAGGCAGGATTGTTTAACACTCTGCTGGCACTTTTTGCCTGGATGTCTTTCAGGTCGTAACCGGGTTTCCAAACAGTATAATCTGCCTTTGCAATCACATCCCAGGGTAAAGCATCAGGAACGTCTTTTTCGCGAAATTTCAGGTATTCATAGATGTCCGGAAGCACAATGTCTGACTTGACACCTTTTAGCTGTACTGACCCTCCGTCAATGCGATAGTACTTCTGTAAGGTCACCTTCACCGCACCAAGTTCGCCATCGTTTGATAAGACATTGCCTGTTGGTTCCAACCCAATCGATCTTTGAACAGTGCCTTTGCCATAGGTAGATGAACTTCCGATGATTACACCTCTTTTATAATCCTGTATGGCAGCCGCAAAGATTTCCGCAGCGGAAGCACTGAATTCATTGACCATTACAGCCAGAGGTCCATCGTACAAAATTGATTTATCCCTGTCTTTAAGTACGGAAGCCTTGCCATCACGGTCTTTTACCTGCACTATAGGACCATCCTCAATAAAAAGTCCGGCCATATCTATTACATCATAAAGCCCACCACCAGGATTCGTTCTTACGTCAACAATGATACCGTCAACTTTTTCCTCCTTAAGTTTTATCACTTCCTTTCTCACATCCGCAGAGGCATGTGCACCTTTGGGATTTTCAAAATCAATGTAAAATTCAGGAACCAGTATGAATCCAATTTTAGCTTTGCCATTGTCAACAATAACGCTGTGGGCAAAAGTTTCATCTATAACGATCTCATCGCGGATCAATGAAACGACCTTTTGAGAACCGTCTGCTTTT
>JBDTEB010000277.1:0-3221 GCA_039922795.1 Chitinophagaceae bacterium | reverse complement strand
TGCTTTTAAGAAAAATACAGGCCTCCGACAATTTGGCACTGGCCAAAATTGTGCGTGATTCTCTTGCGGAATTTGGCGCGAATAAACCGGGTACGGTTTTTTTTGATGTCACGACGGACCATCTTTTTGAACTTTTTCAGCAACCGGGTTCAGATTATTTTGTAGCAGAAGAAGACGGAAGAATTTTTGGTGGGGGTGGCATCTTTCCATCAAAAGGTTTGCCGGAGGGCGTTTGCGAACTGGTAAAGATGTACCTGATAAAAGAAGGCAGGGGCAAGGGATTGGGCCAGTCACTGATAGACAAGTGTATCGATCTTGCGAAAGCACATGGCTACAGAACCATCTACCTGGAAACAATGCCGGAGCTCAAAACGGCATTGTCTGTTTATGCTAAAAAAGGGTTCGAATATCTTAATGGACCAATGGGAGACACTGGTCATTTTGGTTGTGAGCTCTGGATGAAAAAAGAGATCTGACTTCTTATCTGGTCATACCCACCACCTCTCCTCTGCTGATATAGACCATGAAACCAATTTTGAGATTCAGACCACCGGAACCCAGTTCATCCTTATAAGCGGTGTGTCGGTATCCTGCAAGTGCCTCAACTGCCACATTACGATTAATAAAAGCAGCGAGCCCTCCGCCAAGAAAATATTCTCCTCCCGTATTACCCGCGTTTGATTGAAAACTGACTTCAGTATCTAAAAAAGGCCTGAAATTCAGCGTGCCAAAATAATAACGAGCAAAGGGTCCAATTCCAAATGAGGTTGAGGATGCTGTTCCGTATTGTTGATAAGCAAGATTGAGTACCGCACCAGCGGAGAGATTTTTGGCAACAAAATAACCCACTGTAGGCGACAGGCCTATGATCGTATTTTTCTTGGCAGTGTTTAATTCAAAGCTACCTCCCACATGCCAGTTACCCTTTTCTGTTTGCGCATTGGCAGCGGAATAAAAACCAATTAATAATACGGCGCCAAATAAAAAAATTTTCATGATTTCGTGTTTTGTTTTGAAGGATATAAGAACTGTTTGTAATTAAATAATCAGGTTGATAATTGTTGAACCTCGTAAACCGGGCTGAATAAATATAACTTACCCGTTTTTAATTCGAGACACTGAATCCTCTTACGAAGTTGCATGCCTTTTTTGAATATCTTGTTATCACCCATAGAAAAAAGAGCGCCATCCATAAGATCTTCTACCATTATATATCCCTGTCGCTTTTCGTCATATTTATTCAAGGCCCGGGTGATGCTTTCATCAGCACAACTGCTCGCTGGTAAATTGTGTAAAGAGTTTTTAAGCACCAGATCGAGTTCCGGGGGAAATATCCCGGTTCCTAGAAAAGTTTTCATCATCAGGGCATAGATTTTTTTCCATTCTTTTCCATGAGGCTGAACCCGGTTCCCCGCCTCGATAAATGTAACCAGGTGCGCAAGTTCATGAACAAGGGTCACCAGGAATGAATATTTATTCAGATCGCCATTAATACTGATCCTGTGATTTTTCGAACCGTGAGCATGCCTGTAATCACCTAAAATTGATTTTCGGTTTTTCGTGATCGTTAGATGAACCAGGTATTTCTTTATGTATTCGTAAACAAGTGGAAACGCACCTTTCGGAATATAATCATTAAGCGTATTTAGTGGCGCCTCTTTTTTAGCCATTGGCCTTTGGCTTTAAATTATTGCTTTGTTTAAGCACACCCGAAATTTCAAGAAAAGTGTACACCATATAAAGGAACATCAGACCGAATAATGCACCGGTGTTTACATTTTTTCCAGCAAAGAAAATATAACAAAAGGCAGCGATAAGGCAGGCAAAAAATTTGATGAACATGCCGCTATAAACATTCCGAAGGAACACCTGGGTATTGCCGGAGATAATTGCTTTTCTGTAAAACAGATAAGACAGCATCGTTACCGCAAAAAGAACAATATTCCCACCGATTATGATGGTACTATCAATTCCCTTTTTCTCCATAGCGCTGGAAAAAACAATACTGATGCTTGAAATAAGGGTAAAGACAATGATAATAGGCAGGTAAGGATTTGCCCCTGCAACTTTATTTTCAGTCATTTTTTGCGATTGGTCTCTTTTAGCAATTTATACATCATGGCAACGATGACGGCCAAAGGTAGAATCAAAACACTTAGTGGGAAGGAAAGACTCAGCCATTTGTCCAGCTTAAGTCCGAGGTAAACAGCCAGGCCCAGCGCCACGAAGATCTGGGTGGTAAGTCCGGCATAGCGAAGGAGATCATTATTTGATGATGGCAATTGGGAGGTTTTATAGGTGACGAGAAGGAGGTTGACAGGTTAGGGAAGGTTGCATTTTAGGGGTTTAGACTCTCCCGTCATATCTAATCGCTAATCTTCTCCGGCACCGGTATCTTCAAGGAAATCGTATCCAGCTTCATCGTCGCATCGCCTTGCAACACACTCCTGATCCCCGCGAGATACTGATCCTTGTATTTCATTGCCTGCTCAAGCGAATCCGTCCTCATCTTCAGGTCTTTCAAAGTACGACTGTTACTAACATCGCCATACCCCGGGAGATACATTTTCATCGGAGTAAACACGATAAGTGCCACAGTGAGGCCGGTCAGAAGCACGAAAATCGTACTCAGGGCAACGTAAACGCTGAACCTTGAAAGCTTGAAAGTCACCACTTCCTCATAGGTATCATCGTTCATCACCACCAGCCGGTACCTGTTCTGCAGGCGTTTGAGGGTTGTACTGGCGTCGAGCTTTGGCATAATTTTGCGGATATAAACCTAAAATTACATCATCCCTCACTCAAAGGGGAGAGGAAAAATTAAGGATTTCTTTATAATAATTTCCTCGTTTTTCTGTTATGAAGGGTTTAGCTTGCGATTCGCCTCAAATTTATCGTTTGAAACAACTGCTCACCTTAACTATATTATTCCATTTCCTTGTCACTGGCAGCGTTAAGGCTCAGCCTACGCTGAGTTTTGATCTGAAAAAACCACCCAAATTCGAAAACAAAACCCTTGCCTCCGAGAAAACGGGTGAAAAAAAATTTACTGCGCCACGCCGTTTCTTCCAAAATACTTTTACTCATTATAATTATTATTTCAACGCCAATAACCGCCTCAACGAAGTGCTGGCCAGGGCGAAAAGTGCTCATAAAGACGACTATTCCAAACTGCTTTCCTTTTATAATTACAGTCTGAAATCCACTGCCGGTTCAAAATC
>JBDTEB010000276.1:0-3610 GCA_039922795.1 Chitinophagaceae bacterium | reverse complement strand
GAATTTATCGGCCAGAAATCCTGCAAAAGGACTGAGCAAACCATACACCCAAAGAAAAACCGAGGTCAATAATCCAAACTGCGCATCCGTCATTGGCATTGCATCGGTTATGGACTGCCGCATGGTGGTGATCATTACCCTGTCAAGATAATTCAGACAACCAACAACAGACAATAACCCCACTACCATCCAGGCCTGTTGCATGGACACTCGCTTTACGCCAACGGAGGAAGGTGTAACCATAGGCGAAAAGTAGCGTTTCTTACATCGCCAGCCTGTTACTTTTTTATTGAAATAGCATACTATATTTTAACGAAGGGCATTTGGGTAGAAATGCATTAGTTATTCAAGCGACAGCAGACAGGTTTGCACGGCAATTAAATGCCGCAGTATTTCTTCAGGCATTGAGGCCGCCATCCATTAAAATATTTTCGCCGTTGATATATTCACCGGCTTTTGAAGAAAGCAATACGACGAGGCCTTTGATATCATCGTTATTGGCCATTCTTCTCAAAGGAACTTTTTTGGTATAATTTTCCAAAAAACGTGGCGGCTGATTATTAAGCAGTCCGCCGGGGCTGATACAGTTTACGCGCAGGTTTTTGCCGGCGAATTGTTTTGCCATGAATCGGGTAAGATTGATGAGGCCCGCATTGTGAAAGAAATAATCCGGCGGCAGATCCTTATTCATTTCGGTTCCTTCATAGTTCGATACATCCGGCCCGAACATACCCATCATCGAACTGATATTTATGATGCTGCCCCCATTTTTATTCTCCAATATGATATCAGCCATCTCCCGCAGTATATCCATCATGCCCGTAGCATTCACCTGCATGGATTCCGCGAACTGTTCAATTGGCGCATGGTAGTTTTTCATCGGACGGGAGACGGCATTATTTACGAACCCGTCTAATTTTCCGAACTCTTGCAGTATTTGTTTTTTCAGTTGCATCACCGATGCGTGATCGCCCTGGTCAACCTGCATCGGGTGCACATCAAGATGCCGCGTCTGGAATTCTTCCGCCAGTTTTTTTAGGTGATCGATATTGCGGGAAGCGATGATAACGGTCGCATCGGCTTCGGCCAGGCCTTCGGCAATGCATCTGCCGTAATTGCCGGCACCACCCGTTACCAGGATAACCCTGTCCTTCAGCTCAAATAATTCTTTTACGTTCATAATTTACAGATTAACCAGTTTACCGCCCGCCAGCAGGCTTTCTTCCGCACCAATCATCACTTTGATGATCTGCTGAGTTTTGCTAAAATCGATCCTTGGTTTTCCCTCCTGCACCGAGCGGATAAATTCAATAATATTATCCCGGAACATGGCGTAAGAATTTTTTATTTCGATCGTTCGCCATTGCTCCTGTCCAAAAAAAGAGAGCTGCATGGTCGGGGCGATATCCATGAAAAGATGCAACATGACCTGCACCCCGTTTTCATACATTATCTGCACGATATTTTTTTCCCGGGTGCCGATATTTCTGACACTGACAGGCCTCGGATCATCTAACACGGCAACAATCCCTTCCAGCATGTGAATGCCATATTTCATCCAGTCTTTTTTTCCTGTGGCTGTCACCAGTTCCATTTTACCCAAGGCCCGCAAGGCCGATTTTACAGCCATACATTCGCTTGCGTAACGCATCGACGAACAGGACATAATAAATTTTCCACCGGCTGTTGCGTGAGAAAAATAGTCAAGGTCTTTCTGATTGTTACAAAGCGGTTTATCGATAAAAACAGGAATACCCGCATCGATAAAAGGTTTGGCCATCGACACATGATGCTCCGGATCGTCACGACATAATAACACTGCATCTACGTGCGATATCATTTCCGCAGGGTCATTCGCCACATGATCGATACCTGCTGTCGACGCAATTAATTCCGACACTTCGCGGCTCTGCGACCACACATGCGTAACCTTTGCGTGCGGTAACCCAAGCGTTGCTTTATTCGCCTCAAGATAATCGGCCACGGCAGGATAACCCATGTTGGAAATTTTATCCCCGTCAAACACGCCGTTGATAATGGCCGACCAGGAGGAGGGATGAGCATTTCCTTCACTCATTCCAATCACTCCTATGCGTAACACATCCATAATGATTTAAAATTATATGCTGCGTTTCAGGCAGGCGGTGATGCTATAATGCAGATGGATCGTCGATACAAAAATGGGATCAGCTGCGAAGTTGGCTAAGGGGAATTGTAGCCAGGTAAATGGCCGTCTTTCCTTCATGGGACGAATAATAAGAATACCACAGTTTGCCATCATATATCACCATGCCCGGATAACTGGTGTCACCACCGCTTGGCAATTTAATAACCTTTTTAATATTGCCATTAAGATCCGTAATGATCACGCCCGATTTGTGTTGCGTATTTCCCTGTCCGGCCATTTCTGCCGAAGGATACAAACGCGACCCGATCACCAGGGTGTTATCGTTCAGGAAAAGAAAGTTCGGGCCGCCGAGCCTTTGTTTGATGGTGTCGAATTTCCAATCCTGGTAAGGCGGATTACTAGTCGCCAGAATGCCCATCCTGTCCGCTTCTTCCCTGCGTATAACGACATACATTTTGTTGTTTTTATCAAAACGAATGGTGGATTCGTTGGGATTGCCGCCAAGATTTATTTTGGATACTTTTTCAAATGACGAACCATCCTTCGTTTTCATAAGGAACAATCCATTCACCTGGTAATCGATTCCGTAACCTTCGCCCTTGTTCCAGGTAACCCTCCAGATCCAATCCGAGGCAGAAACCATTTTCGGATCCACGGCTGATTCTGTCGGGGATGAAAAATTATTGCCTGCCTTGTCAGAAAAGGAGACATACGGTTTGCGGGAAATGATCTGCCCTTTATCATGGGCTTCAACATCCATTAATACCATCAGGCGGTTATCAGGTGAAAGAGAGATTTTCGGATCACGGACATCTCTGTTATCCATCGAGAGCAAGGCAATACTGTTCCAGGCTTTACCATCTGTTGATCTTAGCACCCGCGCCTTTCCGTCCCATCCACTTACATGCGCGGTTCCTTCGCGGAAGGTGCAATAAAATGCGCCATTAAAACGAATGAGATCCGTGAAGGCATGGTGGGCACCCTGGTCCCAGATCTTCGTCACCTGGATGGAATCAGAAGATTTCGAGGAATCGGAAGTCTTCGAAGATTTGGAAGATTTTGAAGATGAGCATCCGGAAAATAAAACCAGCAATAAAAAGCCGGATGCCAGGAGTGTAGAGGTTTTTATATTGAGCATAGTGAAATAGTTTTCTAAATAGACGTTCCTGGACGGTGATTAAAATATATTGATTTCCTTTAAAACAGATTTCGCATAAGAAAAATGCGTTACGAAGTGTTTTTATCGTAAGCGATTTCCCACCGGAAATTACCAACTGGTCCATCCGCCATCAATAAAAAGATTTTGTCCCGTCACGAATGATGATGCATCCGAGAGAAAGAAGCCCACTGCACCTGCCACTTCATGCTGGCTTCCTACCCTCCCCATCGGAACTTTCTTTGCGAGACGCTCTACGAATTCCGGGTGGTTTTGATGAACGCCCGGATTTGGAAACGGACCTGGAGAAATGCAATTGCATCGTA
>JBDTEB010000275.1:0-3829 GCA_039922795.1 Chitinophagaceae bacterium | reverse complement strand
CATGGCATGGAAATCGTCGCATTGGAAATTTTAAGGGAATTACAGCAAAGGCAAAGTGATCACCAATATGCCGTGTTCGTAAAAGACGACGTGGACCATGGCTGCCTTGAAGAAAGCAAAAAGGTTTCCATTAATATTTTGAAAGATGCTCCTTTCCCAATTTGGGAACAGAGCAGTTTACCCATCGCAGTTAATAATTCCAACGCTGATATTCTTCATTGTACATCCAATACGGCACCTCTCTTCTCAAAGCTTCCGACGATCGTTACCATTCACGACCTCATCTACATGGAATCTTTGAATTTCTCCGGTTCGATATATCAAAACTTTGGCAATATTTACCGGAGGCTTATTGTACCAAGAATTGCCCGCAAAGCATCGATCATTTTAACGGTGTCGGAATATGAAAAGCAGGTTATCGTGAAAAGGTTGAAATTACGCGAGGACAAGGTGAGGGTAATTTACAACGGTGTAAACAGCCAGTTCAGGCAAATTGAGGATAAGGCATTACTTGAGGAGTTTAGAAACAAGCATGATCTTCCTGAGAAGTTTCTGCTCCATTTTGCAAACACGGCCCCTAAAAAAAATACCCTTGGCGTGCTTCGCGCCTTTTCACTTTATAGCTCATCTGTGCCCAAACCACTCCCCCTGGTGCTTACGGATTGTTCAAGAACGCATATTTGCGATTTATTGAATCAGATTAATGCGCCAGGCCTGATTGATCAAATTAAAATACTGGACTACATTGAGTTTAGCAATATTCCATACCTGCTTAATCTTGCAACGCTATTCTTGTACCCATCTCACCGGGAGAGTTTTGGAATGCCGCTAATTGAAGCTATGGCCTGCGGAGTGCCTGTAATCACTTCGAACACATCGGCATTGCCGGAGATCGCCGGTGGTGCAGCCTGTATGATAGATCCAAAGGATCCCGCCGAGATGTGTCAACACATTATTGCGCTTCTTTCAAACAACGAACTCTACCAGAACAAAAAAGCCTTAGGGCTCAAAAATTCAGAAAGATTCAGTTGGAAAATAGCGGCAGAAAAAACAATTGATGTCTATAATGAGCTGGCGGTAACAAAGCAAACCACGAAATATTACAATTATAAACCAGCAAATCTTTTATCGGCATAAATTAAATTCCTTCCTGACTAAAATAAAAAACCAGCATTTTTAAAGAAATGCTGGTTTTTTTATACCCCGGGAAAACAGACAGGCGGAGAAGGTGCCTAATTTGACCATTGAATCTGCGGTGGAGATGTTTGAGGCACCGAAATCTTTTTGTTTTTCATCCTCAGAAAATGTGATTCAAAAAATCGGAAAGACAGGAACGCAAGCAGGAGCGACAGGACGAAGGATCCCGAATAAATGAATATGTTTTGGGCGAAAAGATCTTTTATTCCTAATGATTTCGTAAGTCGTAACATCAGCTCTACCGGAAATTTATGCAGCAGATAAAGACCAAAGGAAATTTTTCCGACGAACGACAAAAAGCGGCTTTCGATATTTATAATGCAATCAGCATTCAATGCAAGATTTCCCAGCGCACAGGCAGTAAGAATGGATAGTAACTGATCATTGTACCAGGGTGAATGGATAGTGGCCGCTACCAGGTAAACCAAGTAAAAAATATATAGGACTTTCTGGAAGCTCCTGCTTAAAAGAATGGTGGGACTAAAAAGGCTTGTAAAATATTTTTGATTATGCTGGTGATTAAGAATCCAGGTGCTGAAAATACCTCCAAGCATCATACAATCAAACCGCGCCTTGTACATAACTTTTGATATGGTTTCCCAGTGCATGACGCTCGCGCAGAACTTCAGCGCGTAAAAGAATACAAAGAACAGAAGCAGTGAATTAAAGACTTTCTTTAAAGACGCCCTTCTGAATAAATGCGGATGGAAAAGATAGAATTGCTCTTCCACACCAAGCGACCAGATCGGATCGATCAGGCCTGGAAGTTTTCCTAGCATGAACGCAATATTTGGCAGAAAGAAAATACTCAATGTAATTCCCGCGGTATCAATATTTGCCGGATAGATAAAAATACCGAAGAGCAACACGACAAAATACAGGGGCCATATTCTCAAAATACGACGAAAGTAAAACGCCCGGATATTAATCTTGGTTTTGGCCGAATGTTCCTTTAACAATAGATAGGTTATCAGAAAGCCGCTTAGTACAAAAAAGATTGTCACTCCGATTGATCCGAAATTTTTTACAAAAGGTCTTATGTTGTCGAAACCCGCTTCCTGTTTCTGCAGTTCGATATGGCTGAATACGACGATCAGCGCGGCCAATGCCCTTACAGAATCGAGATTGGGAAGTTGTTTGTGAATGGGCTGGGGTATAGATGGACTTGTCATAGGGATATGGATTTCAGGCTGTAAAAACCAATGGGCCTGAATACTACAAACGAAAATCGCCCCTAATTATTTTACCCTAAGGCTCGTCTTTAAAACGAATCGGGCAATTAGAATGAGCGTTGGTATTTCATTGTGCCTATATTTTTACCAGCTTGTCCTGATAGGCGCTCCAGGCGAGATCCCAAAATAAATGTACACGCTGCTCCCAGGAATTTTTAGAGGCCTCGTTCATCCGGCTTTGCTTTGTCTCGAGACTGTTATCCAGAATAGCAGAATCAATTATCCCAATAAATTCGTCGTGGTTATTGGCTATTCTTACCTTGTGACTGAATCCTTTTATGTCTTCGCTGAAACTCGTTGTTACCACAGATTTTCCAGCGCCGAGGTATTCATTGATTTTAAGGGGATATATCCCTGCGGTAAGATTATTTTTCAGGAACGGAATGATTGTGCAATCGAAATAACGTAAATAGGCGGGAAGTTCTTCTATTGTTTTTGCTCCGGTAAATACAATATTGGGTATCGCATCCAGATTGAGGGAGGAAAATGATTTGTCCTGCCTTGGGCCAACCATCACCAACGTTTTATCTTTATGATGCGCGGCGATCTTTGCCAGTAGTTCGTAGTCTATTCGTTGGCAGATGGCACCGGTATAACCGATGATTGGCGTGGTGATCGCCTGCAATTCGGGCGGCTTGGGTAAGTCAATGGTGAGCGCAGTTTTGAACAAAGTGATATCACCACCATTCGGGAAATAGCTTACCGGCCGTTTATTTCGTGCAGAGATATTGCGGCATAATTGCCTGGATGTCGCCATCGATAAATCATAATTCCGGATGCATTCGTTTTCCTTATTCAATCCGTTGTTATAAACCTCTTCAATGGCATCTCGGCTGTGATAAATGCTCAAGGCGGGTCTCAGGTATTGTTCAATTTTTCCAAGATAGGAGGGATTGAATGAGTTGACAAATATATAATCATCGATCTTTTGACGTTTAAGCACTTCTTTGATCATTCCCGCCATCCGGTTATTGTTGAAGCGCGCAGTTAAGTCATACAAAAAGCCTGAAGAGAGAGAATAGTTGGGTATTACCGGTGCCGGAGTAGCTCCTTGCAAATTCGGCAACTGGCCTTTGACAGGCACCAAAAAGTTCTTCCGGTACAACAGTGCGGGCATCCTTCGCTTAACCGTAGAAAGATTTCGTTCGCGCCAAATGTCTGCCCATGAATATGGATAATCGATATAAAAAACCCGGTTTGTACGGCTTAGCACTTTCGCGAGTGCCAGCGAGGCCGAAGATATCTGACCATCCCATCTTGACATGGAACTGATAAATACCGGAAGGTTTTCAAAATCTTTTCGATTATACATGGTTTCAGTTGATCGGAAGGTCAATTATCGTGAAGACCATCTGGTCTTTTAAATACCGAGTTGGCCTTTGCCTGTAATCCACGCCTGA
>JBDTEB010000274.1:0-5625 GCA_039922795.1 Chitinophagaceae bacterium | reverse complement strand
TTAATGCCCCGCCCGGTTTTACCCCACTTCGATTCATGCCAATATTGAGGTCGATATAAACAGAAATCACAAGTCCCTGCCCAAGCGCCTTTGCCGCGATCAGCGAAGCGGTTGCTTCGTTGTCGGTCAGGCAGGCGAAGCTTGTTCCGGTGTACTTTGTTACCAAAGAAAAAAAACGGTCCAGTTTCGGTCCTGATGGCTGATAAGCCAGCAATACGTCTGGTGCACCGATCATGGCCAGCATTTCGCATTCCGCGATGGTAGCCGCCTTAAATTTGGTAATACCCTGCTGCATCATCAGTGCGCAGACTTCGGTTATCTTGCTGGTCTTTACATGCGGCCGGAGCAATGCAGGGTTTCCGGAAATCTCCAGTGCCCTTTGTAAATTCCGCTTCATCCGCCCGGTATAAATCAAGAGCGCGGGAGAATCGATGTTTTTGATATTTGTGATCTTGAACCATGCGGGATCTTCCATGATGAAACTGTTTTGATACAGGCAATTGAGTCGAGCGCGGGCGTCGAATTATCTTTCCTGATAATCTTCAAGTACCAGTGTAAAAATGTAATTTAAGCGATACAATTTGGTAAATCTATAAATATGAACCTTTAAGAATTGAAGGAACTGAAGATATATTTCGACGCACTGGCCGAAAAAGTTAAAGGGGAACTGTATTACGATTCCTCCACTGCCCACCAGGCACAGCTGATCGCCTATTCTACCGATGCCTCGGTGTACAAGGAAAAGCCGGTTGCGGTATGTATTCCGGCCAATGCAACTGATCTCCGCGTGCTTGTCGGGTTTGCCAGAATTCATGGACTCACGCTCATCCCAAGGGCCGCTGGCACTTCGCTTGCGGGACAGGTAGTAGGCAGTGGAATTATCGTGGATATCTCCAGGTATTTCAACAGGGTTTTAGAGATCAATGCGAAAGAAAAATGGGTAAGGGTGGAACCGGGCGTTATCCGTGACGATCTTAACCATTACCTCCGGCCTTTTGGTCTGATGTTCGGTCCGGAGACTTCCACCGCCAGCCGTGCGATGATTGGTGGAATGATCGGGAATAATTCCTGCGGACTGCATAGCATGGTTTGGGGGGCAGTACGGGATCACTTGCAGGAAGTAACGGTGATACTCAGTGATGGGAGCCAGGCCATAATTAATGAGCAGGGCATTACGTCCACTGAAAAAAGTATAGCCAGCGACATTTCAGAACGTTTGCATACAATTTGTGGCTCGGCCCATAACCGGGAACTTGTTCACAGCAAATTCCCCAGGGCTGCCATCAAAAGAAGAAATACAGGTTATGCGCTGGATGCCCTGATGGAAATGGCGCCATTTACAACAGATGGTCCTGTTTTAAATTTTGCAAAACTTATCGCAGGGTCGGAGGGTACACTTGCATTAATTACTGAAGCAAAACTTGGATTGCTTCCACTGCCTCCGAAACAATCAGCGGTTGTTTGTATTCATTGCCACACGCTCTCCGAAGCCTTACAGGCAAATATCATTGCCCTGAAACACGCACCAATGGCTTCTGAACTGGTCGATAAATTCATTATGGATTTTACCATCGATCATCCTGAATATGGACGGAACAGATATTTTATAGAAGGCGATCCGGCGGCCCTGTTGATGGTGGAATTTATGGATGAGGATCGGGAACGGTTAAACGAATCAACTTCAAATCTTATCGGAGAACTGGTGACTAACGGTTTGGGTTATGCGCATCCTGTTCTATATGATGAGCAAACCAAGTTTGCCTGGGATATTCGCAAAGCCGGACTGGGACTCCTTAGAAACCAGAAGGGAGACGCGCAGCCGGTAAACCTGATCGAGGATTGTGCAGTGCTTCCGCAGGATCTTCCTGCCTATGCAGGCGAGGTGCAGGAACTGCTTGCCCGGCATAAGGTGCAGGCTTCGTACTATGCTCATGCGGGTCAGGGCGAATTGCATATCGAACCAATGATCAACCTCAAGAGCAATGAGGGGGTAAAAACATTTCGGGCGATACTGGAAGAAACCGTACAACTGGTTAAAAAATATGGTGGGTCACTTTCAGGCGAACATGGAGACGGCAGACTAAGGGGTGAATTTATTCCGGCGATATTCGGCGAGGAAGTTTACTCACTTTTTAAAGAGGTTAAAGATATTTTTGATTCGCAGGGTGTTTTCAACGCCGGAAAGATAACGGACACTCCGCCAATGGATGTATCTCTGCGGAGGGAGCCTGACCTGGTGGAAACGCCGCGGAAAACAATTTTCGATTTTTCCGCCAGCGATGGTATGCTGAGGCTGGCCGAAAAATGTTCGGGTTCTGGTGATTGCCGCCGTAGTGAACTGTCCGGTGGGGTGATGTGTCCGAGCTACATGGCTACGAGGCGTGAGAAAGATACCACGCGGGCAAGAGCCAATCTGCTCCGGCAATTTCTCAGCGATCCCGGTGATCTTAACCCGCTTGCGCATGGCGAGATCTATGAAGTGATGGATCTGTGCCTGAGTTGCAAGGGTTGCAAAACAGAATGTCCCTCCGGCGTAGATATTACGAAATTAAAAGCTGAATTTTTGCAGCACTATTACGATAAGAACGGGGTGCCTTTTCGCGCAAAACTGATTGGGAATTTTTCTGCGCAGATGAGCCTTGCCAGCAAATTCCGACCCATCTATAATTTCGTTTTCAGCACAACCGGTTTAAGAAGACTGGCCAACAAAATGGTGGGCTTTCACCCGGACAGGTCCATACCGTTACTTCCTTCTACCACCCTCAGGGCCTGGATCTCTTCCCGCCCAAAGAGCAATGGCGGGAATCCCGTATATCTTTTTTGCGATGAGTTTACCAATTATCTCGATGTAGAAATTGGAAAAAAAGCTATCCATTTGTTAGAGGCACTTGGCTACGAGGTGTTGATTCCCGAACACCTGGAGAGTGGGAGAACATATCTTTCCAAAGGACTGGTAAGGAAAGCGGTAGTTATCGCAAACCAGAACATCAATTCACTTACAAAATCGATTCCTGCCGGATCGTGCGTCGTGGGCATAGAACCGTCCGCGATTCTTACGCTCAGGGACGAATATCCCGACCTGGCATATCCCGTAAACAAAAGTAAAGCGAGGAGGCTGGCGGCCCAGGCCTTTACCATCGAAGAGTTTCTGGCGAAGGAATTTCATGCAGGCAACATTCCAAAGCATCTTTTCACCACGGAGCCAAAAAACCTGGTGTTACACGGGCATTGTTATCAGAAAGTGCTATCGTTCCAGGAACAGATAAGAACCATATTATCCATCCCGGAAAATTATTCCGTGAGTATAATCCCATCGGGATGCTGCGGCATGGCCGGTTCGTTTGGCTATGAAAAAGAACACTATGATATTTCCATGTCTGTGGGTGAACTTGTTTTATTCCCTGCCATCAGAAAGCTGCCGGAAGCCACGATCGTCGCGGCCTCAGGTACATCCTGCCGCCACCAGATCAGGGATGGAACGAAAAAAACGGCTTTGCACCCGGTTGAAATATTATGGGATGCGCTGAGATCCAATCAACACTCTGCGGCTGATCAAAAGAAAAAACTGCTTTAATTTCAATAGAATATATCATGATGAATCCTTTAGCAATGACGGGCATCGATCATCCTGCACTTGCAGCAGACGATGTAGATAAGCTGGCTGAGTGGTATTGTAACGTGCTTGGATACACGAAGTATTTTCGGCACGACAAACCCGTGTGGATGTTACTTGCGCCAGACAGGTCGCTGATAGAAATCATGCCCAAAGATGATACCCTTCGCCAAAGCAGAACCTGCTGGACGCCAGGCTGGAGTCACCTCGCCCTAAGGGTTAAAAATCTCGATAATGCCATGGCTCATCTTGAATCAGTTGGTGTGGTTTGGGAAAGCGATATTATGGATGCAATAGCCGGAGGCAGGGTGAGAAACTTTTCAGATCCTGAAGGAAATATGTTGCAGATCTTGGAAAGGGTATTCTGGCAGGGAAAAGATTACATGAGCGACGACATCAGTCGTCCAGATGCAGATACTTCCAAAAGCTGAGATTTTTTAAGCATGTTCCAGCAAATACTCAGCAACATGGCGGCATCCATTTCGAGGCGTTTATTCGCAACGGGGATGGAGCTCAGCGGCAGATTATCTTCCAGCGGAAGCAACACTGAAACCCGATTTTCGGATAGTGAAGTGTTGCACATGGTCAATGAATTTGAACTGCTGTTATGCGTGCAAAGGAACGCTTGATTTTCGAGTGTCACCGTTCCGGAAAGCAGCGGATAATCATTAAATTTTAATATGCCTGCCTCAATCCCATAAGCATTCGTAAATATCACCTGGTCCTGCGAGGCTTTCGAGTTGTTGAGGAAAAAAACCTGATGATATCCTTCGCATCGAATGCGAATGGACTCCTGTACAGGATTTAACTGCAGGCTTTCAAGAATTTCACCGTCCTCAGTGAGTTGCAGTTCCAGGATCGGATCCGATCTTCTGTTTATCCATGTGAGTATCATAGCAGAATTTCACGACTTTACGCTACCGTTATTGTATAGGATCTGAATTTGCTCAACAGTAATTGCTAACAAGACGGAAAAGTAGACACAAACCCGGTTTCCGCAACATTAACTTTTCCACAGATAATGCAGATATTTATCAACAAAAGGGATGCGCGTATTTGTTATACCCAATATTGCTTTGCCAGATCTTACAGGATTACACTTAAACCATTCACACGGTAAAATTAATTTTTTGAGCCTGTTTCTGTGCAGTCAGTGCCAGTTCGGTAGTATAGAAACAGTGCTCCTGCGGCATTGCGGTTTCTGTCCGGTTCAGAATGTCGTCAACCAGCAACTGGCCGTAGGGTAGCGTTACATTATTGCAATCGATATATTCCGTTTTTTTCTGCGTAACGATATACAGGTGGTTTCCGCCTTTGTGAGAAGCGATATCTACGTTCTTCCTGACCTCGATAAAACCATCCGTTCCAAGGATGGTGAGCCTCCCATCACCCCATGAGTCCAATCCATCGGGCGTAAACCAGTCGACCCTGATATAGCCCATGCCACCATTTCCACGAAGCATTACATCTCCAAAGTCTTCAAAATTGGGATATTCAGCGTGATGAACGTTCCCGATTTGGCAAGCAACGATCTGAGCTTTTGTGGTTCCTGTAAAAAACAGGTATTGGTCGAATTGATGCGACCCGATGTCTGTCATGATGCCGCCAAACTGTGCTTTATCGAAGAACCAGGATGGCCTGCTGCTGAGGCTTATGCGGTGTGGCGCAAGGTTTATGGTTTGTATAATCTTGCCGATAGCGCCCGATTTTATCAGTTCACCGGCTTTAACGGTGGCCTTGTTTTCGAAGCGTTCGCTGAACATGATAGAATATATCCGGCCGGTTTGTTTTTGTACTTTTCTTACTTCAGCCAACTGGGCAAGCGTGGTTATTCCCGGCTTGTCGGACATATAATCCTTTCCGGCCCTCATAACCCTGAGACCGATCGCTGCGCGTTCTACCGGGATGGCAGCGCTTAAAACCAGTTGAACAGATTTATCGTCGAGGATCTCTTTTTCCGATCTGGCCTGTTTTATCCCGGGATATCTTTTTAGAAATGCGGCCGCCAGGTC
>JBDTEB010000273.1:0-10612 GCA_039922795.1 Chitinophagaceae bacterium | reverse complement strand
GATCGTGGACACCAACGGTTTCGTATAATCGAAGTAAATACGGAAACAGGCACATCACGGAAAATCGTTGATGAAAAAACAAAGACTTTCATTTTCGAACAGAGAATCTTTACCAATTATCTCCACGATACGCATGAGATAATCTGGGTGACGGAAAAAGATGGCTGGCGGCATATTTACCTTATTGATGAACTCACCGGTAAAGAGAAAAAACAAATCACCAAAGGCGAATGGGTAGTAAGAGATATCGACAGCATCGACGTCAAAAAGAGAGAAATATGGTTCCAGGCGAGCGGCATGAACCCGGGTGAGGATCCATATTTCATTCATTATTACCGCATCGGCTTTGACGGAAAGGGCCTGGTAAAACTAACCTCTGCAAACGCCAGTCACAAGCTGGCTTTTTCTCCCGATAGAAAATATTTTCTTGATACTTACTCACGCGTAGATGCCCCGCCCATCACCGAGCTTCATCTTACCGCAGACGGAAAATTCATCATGCAGGTGGAGCAGGCAGACCTGTCCGCTTACCTGGCAACCAATATTAAATTCCCTGAACCTTTCAAAGCAAAAGGCCGCGATGGTGTCACCGATATCTGGGGTGTTGTATTTAGGCCATCCAACTTTGATCCCGCAAAAAGATATCCGATAATTGAACAGATTTATGCTGGTCCGCAGGATTCATTCGTCCCAAAAATTTTCTCTGCCTATGGTGAAACGCAGAGCCTTGCTGAACTTGGATTTATCGTTGTGCAGATTGATGGCATGGGGACGTATAACCGTTCAAAAGCCTTCCATGATGTTTGCTGGAAGAACCTGGCCGATGCAGGCTTTCCCGATCGTATTCTCTGGATGAAAGCACTTGCCACAAAATATCCCTATGTTGACACCACCCGGGTTGGGGTTTATGGAACATCAGCCGGCGGACAAAATTCTGCCGGCGCGGTGTTGTTTCATCCTGAATTTTACCATGCTGCGGTCTCCGCCTGTGGATGCCACGATAACCGTGTCGACAAGGAATGGTGGAACGAACAGTGGATGGGCTACCCGGTAGGAAAACATTACGAAGAGCAATCCAATGTAACGAATGCTTACCGCCTGCAGGGCGATCTGCTGCTGATCGTGGGGGAAGCAGACGAGAATGTGCCGCCTGAATCAACCTACCGCGTTGTGGACGCGCTGATCAAGGCAGGTAAAGAATTCCAGTTCCTGGCCGTGCCTGGAATGGGACACAGCGATGGCGGTGTTTATGGAAAGAAAAAGAAAAGGGACTTCTTTGTGAAAAGCCTGCTGGGAGTCGATCCTCCAAAGAGAAACGTGAACGAACTCTGATCAGCTGTCGGTTTCCCGGGCAGTATTTTTGCCGCCACCTAACAGGTAATATATGGGTATGCCCAACAGGGTGATAATCAGTCCGGGCCAGGTAAACCTTGGTTTATAAACGATCAGTAAAATACAAAACGTGAGCCCCATCAGGATATAGATCACGGGGAGCACCGGGTATCCAAAAGCCCTGTACGGTCTTTCGGCATCTGGTCGCTGCTTGCGAAGGATGAAGATGCCGACAATCGTAAGCATATAAAAGCCAACTACAACGAAAGATATCATGTCCAGCAGGTCGCCGTATTTACCGCTGAGGCACCATGCCGCAGCGAAGATGCACTGTATCCACAACGAATATTCGGGAACCGAATTTTTGTTGAGGGTTCCTGCCTTCCTGAAAAACAGGCCATCGGTCGACATCTTGTAATACACCCTGGCGCCGGCAAGAATAAGCCCGTTATTGCACCCGAAAGTGGAGATCATGATCATGAGCGCGATGATAATGGTGCCTGCATTTCCAAAGATCACGTCAGAGGCGGCCACCGCTACGCGATCTTTGTCTGCAGAAGCGATCTCCTGCATCGGAAGCACCGCGGTATACATCAGGTTGGTAGAGATGTAGATCAAGGTGACAATGGATGTTCCCAGGAAAAGACTAAGGCCGATATTGCGTTTCGGGTTTCGGATCTCCCCCGCTATAAAAGTTACGTTGTTCCAGGAATCACTGCTGAAAATCGAACCCACCATCGCGGCGGCCACCGCTCCCAAAGCAGCGATCATGGTGTAAGACGTCTTATTGCCCTTTCCATCCAGCGCATGCAGGTTCCAGGCGTCACCACTCCAGTTGGCAGACCATACTTCGGGCTTCAGCATGATAAACCCGAAAACGATCAATCCAAAAAGACTGAGTAGTTTGGTAAGCGTAAAAGTGGTCTGTATCAGTTTTCCACTCTGGATTCCCCGCGTATTGATAAACGTGAGTAAAACGATAATCGCGATAGCTAAAAGCTGTGCAGGTGAAATAGTGAGGAATCCAAGATTCAATGCTACAATATCCTCGCTGAATTGCGGAAGAAGGTAAGCAGTAAACTTCGCAAAAGCCACTCCTACAGCGGCGATGGTAGCCGTCTGGATGACGGCGAAAAAACTCCAGCCATATAAAAACCCGATGAGCGGGTTGAAGGCTTCCTTGAGATAAACATACTGACCGCCGGCTTTAGGGAACATTGCGCTCAGCTCTCCATAACTCAATGCGGCGCTGATGGTCATAAAACCGGTGATCAGCCATACCGCTATCAGCCAGCCTGCACTGCCCACGTTGCGCGTGATATCTGCACCAACGATAAAAATTCCCGAACCAATCATTGAACCAGCCACTATCATCGTTGCATCCAGCAACTTCAGTGATGGCTTGAAAACGTTTTCCGTCATAAAAAATTTCCGAATGTTTTGAAAAGCGAGGAAGATAACTATTAAAACCCCTGTCGCTCAACGCCCCGGGTTTACCATTCTTCACGAATCATAGGCAGATTTTAACTCAATTACCCATACCATGATCTTCAGCAACCTGGAGTTTAATAAACTACAATCATCGCGACGCAATCCGGTTTACGGTCCGGCCCCTTTTGAAGCTTTCTCTTTTTTGTGAATTATTAAATCTGTAAATTGAACACCTGGCCATAACGATCACAAATCCTCATACATGAAAGTTTTACCTTTTACCATCCCCGTGGCACACGATAAAACGATCCTGGTGCAGGAAGATATCTTACCGCATTTCTACCCGCACCTCCACCGGCATGAGGAAATTCAACTCACCCTGATCATCAAGGGGGAAGGCACACTGCTGGTAGGAAACAACATGCATCACTTTCAGCCTAACGAGGTATATCTCATCGGCGCAAATATGCCGCATGTGTTTAAAAGTGATGACAGTTATTATGAGAAAGACAGCGCCAGACAGATCCACGCACTAACGATATTTTTTAATACAAAAGGAAAACTGACCTCCATCTTCGATCTGCCGGAACTTAAGACCGTGTATTCATTTTTCTCAAACCAGCACAGCGGTTTCAGGATCCCGCAAAATTCTTTCAACGAAATTTCTGCAGACATCCTTAGCATCAAATATGCAACGGGTATGGATCAGCTGATGCAATTTTTTAAACTTCTTCGTGCACTGAGCGCAATAGAAAACCTGAACCCTTTGGCAGCGGACATCCCGCCACAGGGTTTCAACGACTATGAAGGCATTCGCATCAATAATATCCAGAATTTCATCATGAAGCATTATACGCGCGACATTACGCTGGAAGAAGTGTCTGCAGCGGCTTACATGACCCCGCAGGCTTTCTGCAGATATTTTAAAAAACATACCCGCCTCACTTTTGTCACATTTCTTAACGAGGTGCGCGTCAATGAAGCCTGCAAAAAATTGATCAACGGTTCCTTTAACAGCGTTTCGGCTGTAGCCTATAACTGCGGCTTCAACAGCATCACCAACTTTAACCGCGTTTTCAAATCCAGAACCGGCAAATCACCGCGCGAATACACTACCGAGTTTTTAAGCAACGCAACCCATCAAATTTTGAGACATGACTTTTAAAAAAAAATCACACTGATTTCAGGTTGGTGATCATGATAATATGTGTACTAAATACACTATTCACAATGGGTTACGGTGATCCTTTAACAGTTTGGCGATAATTAACCGGGCTGTAAGTTGATTTTTGGGGCAACTCGTCCCGGCTTACTTTTGATGTGTTGATAGGGAAGAAGGAAACGAAGGAGAGAAAAAGAAGACAACTTATCAATCGCGACAGAGACTTTTTACATTTTTTTCATATGGCAAGCAATCGTTAGAGGCTGCTCCGTTTCTACGGAGGAGCCCTTTTTTTTTACCGCAACCCGAGGCCATAATATGTAGCTTTCGTCCATCCTTACGCTACACTACTCACTTAATCGGTTGAAAATCAAAAGGAAGCATGTCTGCCATCTTTTCCGACCAGGCCCAGAATCCCAGGCTCAAAATATTTAATGGCGGATAATAATGACCATTGCTCTGTATGGCTACACCTCCTGTGCCATTACAAAACAGTTCTGATCTCATCTGCGCATTTTGTGGCGAAAGCCTGCGGTACTTCTCCGGTGCAGGCGCTTTCGTGTACGTGATGTGCAGATAATCATTGAATTCGAGACCGGCAGTAACGCTGTCGATGGCATACGCAATACTGTCGCCGGTAATAGTGTAGGACGAAAAGCTTACCAGTTCATCTGGCTGCTGCATCACCCGCCGGTAATAGTCCGAACTGTCTTCCGAAGGTTTCCGCGGAAGCGGTGTGGAACCGATCACCAGCATTCTTTTCCCACCCAGTGCCTTTACTCGCTCCTTTTCGAGATTGGGATTTTTAAACATACGCCGCACCTCAAAACCGTCTTCCACAATCTTATTCCGGAATACCGATCTCATGAAATTCATGACAGAACCCTTGTAGGCTTCATTTCGGTTTTTCTTCCAACGCCGTTGCCTGGCGGCCCCACCTTCCATCGGGGTGAAAAGTGGATATCCCACGTAAACCAGATATCCCTTTTTGAAATCGTATTCAAACTCTTCCATCTGGTATTTGACCAGGTAACCCAGGAACTTATTGGAGATGACCAGTTGTTCCCCCGCCACAGCATAAAGTTTGTTTTCTTTTTTATTGTGCCTGAATCTCAGCGTTTCATAATTTTCAATCTTGCAATCCGCAGCGCCCGCTGAGGTTCCGACAAAGTTTTCAATAAAAAATTGCCCCCAGTTCTTCCACCCATCTTTGTCATATGGGCCAACCACCACTTCGTCGAACATCTCTGCCTTTAGTTTAAGAGAAATAACGATAGGTTCAGATATAGTTCCGCTAATGGTTTGAGCAGATGTTTCATAGCCTACAAAGGAGGCGATCAGGTCATATTTGCCGGCAGGAATGCCAAGGGTGAATTCACCGGCGGAGTTTGTGACCGTGCCGAATGATGTGCTGGTTAAAAAGATACTCGCACCCGCGAGAGGCGTCTTCGTATCCGACGCGATGATCTTTCCCCGCAGCGTGAACTGGGCCACTGCATTAAACTGGCCAAGAAAGAAAACGATGATGCCAAAATACTTCATGATGTTAACGGTGATTTTGCCTCTTTACAATAATACATACAATTCCTTTTCTGACATCTCTCCAAAAAACGCTACATTGAAAAATGGGCGAGGCAGAAGTACAGGCATCGGCAGCAACATTGATCATCAGGTCGCATATAATAACGTATGGCGACGCCGCCACGGAAGAACTCACGCGTAATATCGGTGAAGAAATTGAGACAATGTGGAACGAGCCCAATGGAACAACGACAGTAAAAGGAGAAATCTACCGGGTTGAATTTCGCATTACTGCCGAAATGAAAATCGGTATCGACATGAATGAAATCTATATGAACACCGATGCCAGGAACAATTATTTCAGGATAGAAGAATTCGCCCATACCCATATTTCATTCGTTGACGGGCTTGGATGCAACACCGGATATTTCAAACTCGAAAACCTTTACTCCGGTTCAACAACAGCTGCTCACGAGTATGGACATACGCTGGGACTGGATCATCCAAAAAATCTTGATTATCGCGGACAGGGTATTCCGCGCATCATGTATCCAAGAGGCACTCTTGTTGATCCTGAATTCCAGTACGACAGTTCTGTGGAGGCAGGAAAAAAAGGAGGAACGCTCTATCCCATTCACCGTCGGGTGATGGCAGAGGACATCTCAGATCTCAGGCTGCCGAAACTTCGATTTGAAAACTCAAGGGCAGTGCTGGGTGAGTTCACCAATATCTTTCATTTTAATCACGGGCAGCCGCGGTGATAAAATGCCTGACCACTACTGATTAAATGTAAGCGCGGCATTGGTTCCAGTAACGAAAATCGAAAGAACATATCGCGGACTGGTCGTGTTTTTTGCAATGCATATTCATTACGATCCCATAATATTCCGATGATTTTTCTTCGGCTCTAAATCCCGAAAACTCGCCCTGCATTTTCACTGGTAACCTCTGCCACAACCTCAATACTCACACCCTTTATTTCCGCGAGTTTTTGAACAATATGAGAAAGATAACTGCTTTCATTTCTTTTCCCGCGAAACGGAACCGGGCTGAGGTAAGGGCTATCTGTTTCTAAGACCATCGCTTCCAGCGGCACGTTGACCAATGCTTCCGCCAGGCCGGCATTTTTGTAGGTGATTACCCCGCCGATGCCAAGCATAAAACCGGTGTCTGCAATTTCTTTGGCAAGTGATTCCTCTCCAGTGAAACAATGAAAGATTCCTTTCAGCTTTCCATCCTGATTTTCCTGTATGATGTCCAGCGCCTCACGGGTCGCATTCCTTGAATGGATGATTACGGGCAAACTATATTGGCGTGCCCAGTCGATCTGGCGCCTGAAGGCTTCCTGTTGCTGCATAACGAAGGTCTTATCCCAGTAGTAATCGAGCCCGACCTCACCGATAGCCACAAATTTTCGCGTAGATAACAGTTGTTCAATGAATTGCAGCTCCTCTGCGAAGTCTTCCTTAACACTGCAGGGGTGAAGGCCGGTCATTGCGAATGCCGCACCGGGAAAGCGTTCCTCCAGCTGTATCACCCTGTCCATCATCCGGCTGTCAATGGCGGGAAGGTAAAATTTCTCTACTCCAGACTGGAAAGCGCGTTCCATAACAGTCTCAATGTCTTTGTCGAACTCGGGCAGGTATAGGTGACAATGGGTATCGATAAGCATGACACTAATATTAAGAAATTTAAACCTATTCGCCATCCTCGACTTTCCTTCAAAACGGCGGATAGTATTTTTACCATTGCATATCGCTGGTTTTCGGGGTTTGTTTTATCATGGCTGAATAGCTGAAACTTGCTCCGTTTTCTACCAATGAATTCAGTGGAACCAAGTTATCTCGCTTTCATTCAGCATTGAAAGAAAAGCCCCTGACACCAAACTCCAGCTTCCTATCGTATTTAAAAGCCCTTGTCGAGCTTAAAGGACTGAGAAAACAACCATAAAGCAAAATATCATACCAGCAATGGGAAATCTTGACCCAGCCGTCTAGTGCCGGAAAATATGTGGAAATATCCCATCCGGCAATTTCGCAAAAATAAGCCTAGTAAAAATACGAACCAAAAAAGCGGGTATTTCTGGATACTGATTTTAGCCGCTCGCTTTTCAAATTCCCAAAAACTACAAAAAATAAAAGAACACGGAAAAAACGTCAAAAAAACAACCGTAAAATAAATCAAAATCCGACGCCAATAATTTTCACTCGCGAAAATATCAATTCACCATTTTGATAAATATTAAATAATTGAATTCTCAGTTTCAAAATATCATAATCTTTTAAAAGTCGCGACAGGCAAGGGATTCATCAGGTGGATTTTAAAGAAGCTGTTTAATAAAAGATCCTGGTAATTATTTTCGACAATTGCCAGAATTGTTTGGACGATTGGAAAATTGTTATACCTTTAAAACAGTTTTCATAGGGTACGGATTAAAAACGGGCCAGGGTTTCTACCCAGGCCCACATTTTTTGAAAGCCTCCGCAATAATTTTCCCAATAATTCCGGCATTTCCCATTTTGAAGTTCTTCCCGCTGCGGGAACATCCTCAACTGATCGAATCAAACTGCATCTTCTTTTCCGAAAAATATTCGAGGGTATCTTTTAATGCCTGTCTCATTCGTGGCATCGCTTTTTCGCTGTCATGAAAAACAACAATCGAACCTTCCCGCGTTTTGGATTTTATATTTTGCCAGCACTGAGCAGCAGAAATTGTCCGGTCGAAATCCCCACTCAAAACCGTCCACATGATTATTTTTAAACCAAGGGCCTCCTTTATCTGCTTTGCCTGGAAGGCGCCGATTCTCCCATACGGTGGACGAAAAAGATTCGTATCAATATATTGCGACGCTTCAACAACATTCTTCAGGTAAATGGCATCATCCGTTTTCCAGCCATTAAGATGATTCATCGTGTGGTTGCCGGTTTTATGTCCTTCTAAAATGATCCTTTTATAAATCTCCGGGTACAGCCTGACATTCTTTCCAATGCAAAAGAACGTAGCCCGTGCCTGGTATTCTTTCAGAAGATCAAGCACATACGGTGTGGCTTCCGGATGAGGACCATCATCAAAAGTCAGGAACAACCTGTTACCGGCATCTTCCATATCCCACACATAGCCGGGAAAAATCAGCTTGCTGATGATCTTGGGGGTTCTTACCAGGTACTTCATAGTGATGACATTGTTGATAGCGAAAATAGATCATCCCGGCTGGTCAATGCCCGAAAAGCCTGCTTGCCATGGTTCATACCGGGTGCCTTATCTATATTTGCAGCAATGAAAAAAATCAGAGTAAGGTTTGCTCCCAGTCCAACAGGTGGTCTGCACCTGGGTGGCGTTCGCACGGTTCTGTACAACTATCTTTTTGCCCGCCAGCACGACGGTGATTTTATTCTCCGTATTGAAGACACCGATCAGAGCCGTTTCGTGGAAGGTGCAGAACAATACATCATCGATTGCCTAAAATGGTGCGGGCTTACCCCGGATGAGGGGCCCGTTGCCGGCGGACCGGTTGGACCCTATCGCCAAAGCGAGCGTAAGCAGTACTACGGTGCCTATGCACAGCAATTGATCGACGCGGGTTACGCCTATATGGCTTTTGATACCCCTGAGGAACTGGAACAAATGCGCGAACAGTTTAAAACTGTACAGGATCCGCAACCCCAGTATAATCATCGCCTTCGCGAACAAATGCGCAACTCCCTCACACTTGGCGAAAAGGAAGTAAAATCACTGATCGATGCAGGAACTCCCTATGTGATCAGGATTGCCATGCCCGTAGATGAAGAACTGAGCTTTACAGATATGATCCGTGGTGAAGTGACATTCAAAACCGGGTTGGTAGATGATAAAGTCTTGATCAAGGCTGACGGCATGCCCACCTACCACCTCGCCGTTGTTGTTGACGATTACCTGATGAAGATCACGCATGCCTTCCGCGGCGAAGAGTGGTTGCCCAGCGCGCCGGTGCACCTCCTGCTATGGAAATATCTCGGCTGGCAGAGTCAAATGCCGCAATGGGCGCATCTGCCCCTGATTCTAAAACCCGAAGGTCATGGAAAGCTCAGCAAACGCGATGGCGACCGGCTGGGGTTTCCCGTGTTTGCCATGGAATGGACCGATCCTAAAACCGATGAACAGATAGAAGGATTTAAAGAAAAAGGTTTTCTGCCAGAAGCGTTTGTCAATCTGCTGGCGATGCTGGGCTGGAATGACGGTTCAGAAAAAGAGATTTTTACCCTCCCTGAGCTCATCAGCTCTTTCTCAATCGATAGGGTACATAAAGGTGGAGCACGCTTTGATTATGAAAAAGCGAAATGGTTCAACCACGCATGGATACAAAGACTATCCGACGAAACAATGGCTGAACGACTGGTTCAATTCTCCCCATCTCATTATGGTTCTGTTGAAATTTCCTATCTGATTAAGGTCATTGCTGCCGTAAAAGAACGCTGCCACCTGCTTACAGATTTCTGGCAGCAATCTTCTTTCTTCTTCGAAGCACCATCTGTCTATGACAACGATTCGGTGAAGCCGAAATGGAAAGATCAGCACAAAGAGTTCTACCTTTCGTTTATTGAAAGAATGGCCGGGCTGAAACCTGCTGAAGCCGGTGCTTTCGAACAGATCTTCAAAGAACTGGCTGCTGAAAAACAGATCAAGCCGGGAGAGCTGCAAATGTTTTTCCGAATCATGCTTGTTGGTGGAAAATTCGGTCCTCCCGTTTTCGAGATCACATCAACTATCGGTCTCGAACAAACGATAAAAAGAATTGAATTGTTTTTGGCGCAAATATCATAAACCCTTTTTGTTGATTTAAACTGATGAGATATGGCCTGGGTAAAGGAATACAGGATCGTACTTTTGCTGGCATCCCTCAAATTCATCCTGCCCTTCCTTGTTCAGGATGGAACCTATGAGCTTCAACGTGACGAATACCTTTACCTCGCCGAAGCTCAACATCTCGCCTGGGGCTATATGGAAGTTCCACCGCTGCTTTCTTTTTTCGCGAGGATCACGGCTGTTTTTGGCAACGGTTTTTTTTGGGTCAAGTTCTGGCCATCACTTTTTGGTGCACTAACGGTATGGACTACCTGCAGTATAGTCAGGGAAATGGGAGGAAAGGCTTACGCCCAGTTTCTCGCCGGCCTGTGCATCATTGCGGG
>JBDTEB010000272.1:0-8755 GCA_039922795.1 Chitinophagaceae bacterium | reverse complement strand
ATACTGCTGTTTATCTGTGCTGGCTATCACCGACATAAACGAGGTCACAAAAAAGGGCACCATGCCAAACACAAGCAGCGAGAGTTTTAATTGGTTACCGTCTTTGGTTAACAAAGTAAATACGAAGATCAAACCGGTTAAGGTCAGGTAGCGGCATTTCACCAGAAATGCCGCCAGGCTTTTAAAAAACGGGATCACGGACAGGTAACTAAAAAACAACGTAATTACAATCGAATAGAAAAGTGCCTTTACAGTCAGCAGCAGGCTAACCAGGATATTATCCAGCAAAATGCCTGTTGACACCAGATGAAGGAAAGCTTTGGATACAATAAAAGGGGGCGGGATCAGTCCGTTAGAGGTAATTTTCCAAAAGGCTAAAAACAGAACGACTTGCAGCGCGATAATTAAATATAAGTTCCGACTGCTAACCCGTTGAAATGGGGTGAATATCTTTTTCATTTGTTTTGACTGGATATTTTAAAGTTAAGGAACTGGAGAGGTTGCCCTCTCCAGTTAAAAGTTCCACTTTACTGACCGAGCACAATTTCCACTCTGCGGTTCTTGCTTCTGCCAGCTTCAGTATTGTTATCTGCTAAAGGTTGAGCAGATCCAAAACCTTTAGATTCCACACGTTCTTCTTTTAGCCCTTTTTTTACCAGATAGGCCTTTACCGCCCCGGCTCTCCTGGCAGACAGTGGAAGATTTGTGGCATCACTGCCGCTATTGTCTGTGTGCCCGTAAACACCAAGCTTTAATCCCTCGGCCACAACTGCGGATTCGAAAATTTCGTCCAGTAATTTATAAGAAGAAGGACTGATAAGGGCTGAGCCTGTTTCAAACTCTATTTGGTACGACTTTGATGACACTGAGGCGGTTATCTCGCTGGCGTATTTTGTTTCAATAGCTTTTCCTTCCAGCAAGTCACTGTGATTGGAAAGCACGCTAAACAGGAATGATTTGTCAACCGCCTTTTCATAAGGCATAAAGGTTGGCATAAGACTCGGATACATTTTTACCATCAGGTTGCCAAAGGTGTTATACACCGCTTTATACCGGTCTATTTTATCTTCACCCAAACCATAGGTGTTGGCCATATCGGAGAGGTTAAATACTGTTGAGCCTCCCAGATTTACTTTCAGTCCCTGTATATCATTTTCTTCCACACCATTGTAATACTTAAGCCAGTATGCGGCATTTTGTTCCTGGTACAAATCGGCACTCACTTTTGCGGCAAACTCTTTCGCCTCATTAAATGAACGCACCTGGTCACCGGCCTGAGCAAGGGCGATAATCATATTTTCAACATCAGTTCTATGATCGTAAGCCCATTTTTTGATGGCTATTGTTTGGTTAGACATTTGTGATGCATACTGCCTGGTGCTCGCGATAGTTACGAGCCCACCTTTTTTCGTAGCAATGTTTACATCACCTGGAGTCCAGGTAGCAACGGCATCCACGCTTACCGTGGTATCTCTGCCTGTAGTTTTACCATTCATAACAAGCTTCCTGTTTTCAGTATAACCCGTAATGTATTTTGTTGGTGCATCAAGGAAGTCATTGGCAGCAATGATATTGATGGCTGTTGCATCATAGGTAGTTTCATCGGGATTTATCTTCAATCCATTGTCACCGGCCCATTTCAACAATATGTTTACGTCACCATCCCGAAGAACGCCGGCTACGCATTTACCAATGGCGTTATTGGGATTCTTTTTCCAGGACTGCGGTCCCATCATCTGGTCCTCACCATAAGATTTACCATGAGTAACGGGAATTATTATAGGTTGATATTCTGGTCCCAATGCATCCAGCTCTTTCGAGAGCGATGTCATGAAGGCAGGCATACCGTCACCCATAAATGTAATCAGCACACCAGGCGTATTGGGATTGCTTTTGTAATCCTGTGCGAACTTCACCAGATCGGCCATCTGTTTGTTGCAATCATCCTGGCGGAGGTATTTCACATCAAGATGTGCTTTATCGAATAAAGAACCTTTCGTTGTGTTTGTGCCGCCGTTGGCATACATTCCCGAGAATTGGCTGTTCCAGGCCATTCGTTCCCATGTAATAGCCGTTCCGCCATTTACAGCAGGTTCTTTTAAAGGTAAAGGCAGTTTGATAGCATGTTCAGATAATGAAGCATCGGGCGCGTCCGGCAAAGCCACTCTGCCTACCTCCAGGGAAGGCCCGACTTCCTTTGGACGGCCCTGGTACCATTTTACACTGATTACACCTGCGGCCACAATGGCGGCTATGATGAAAATTTTTCCTACGGGTTTTAATTTGATGGTCATTTTATTTAAGTTTAAAAGTTTAATTTTTATGTACAGGGCATGGATAGGGTGATCAGTTATCGCGCTCACCCGACCTCCTGGATTTGACAATGGAATCTGAAAAGTGTTTTATGCCTCGCCAGAACTTTGTATTCCTTATGAATAAAAGAATAATTCTTAGTATCACTCCTCCGACGATGAAGCTGATAAGATTCCATATAACGGTTACCAACCAGGGCAATACATAAGTCAATAAGCCAAAAGAGGTTACCGCGAGCAATGACAGTGCTACATTGAGTAATACAATTTTTCTGGATTCAGATAACCAGGCTGGAGACCTGGTGCCTAACGTATTTTTTTTCATGTTGCAAGAAGTTGACATCACCCATAGATGTCAATTCCGTACCAGAAGCCTCATTTTGATATGTAAATAGTAAGATGCAGACGGGTAGCAGGTTTCCGTCGAATGGCAAATAGCGGAGTGTACAGGGAGACGAATGAAAAACCCATCAAAATGATTGGCTTCCCATCAAAATGATCTGACCTCTACTGGATGGAGATTTGGTATTCGTCCATTTTCCTCGATAAGGTTGTGATGGCTATGCCAAGGAGATCGGCAGCTTTGGTTTTATTTCCTTTTGTATGCTGTAACACTTTTTGGATATGCAATTGTTCCATGGAGCACAGGTTGAAGGAAGATACTGTTTCGCCGGCAGACGATGTTACCAGTTCTACAGGCAAGGTTTCTGTAAGCAACTCATTCCCGTCTGTGAGAATCACGGACCTTTCAATTATATTTTTGAGTTCCCTTATATTGCCGCGCCAGTAATGCTGCATCAGGTGTTTCATATAATCTGCATGGATTCCCGGGATGCGCTTGCCCATATTTTGAGCGTAAGTAAGCAGGAAACTTTTGGCAAACTGCGGAATATCTTCTTTACGGTCGCGTAATGCCGGCATATTAATAGCAAAAACATTCAGGCGGTAAAAAAGGTCTTCCCTGAAATTTCCTTCTTTACTTTCTTTTGCAAGATCACGATTCGTAGCTGCGATGATGCGAACATCAACTCTTGTCGATTTTGTATCTCCCACCTTGATAAATTCTGAAGTTTCAAGCACACGAAGCAATTTGCTTTGAAGTTCTATCGGCATCTCACCGATCTCATCCAGGAAAAGGGTTCCTCCGCTGGCTTCCTCAATTAAACCCTTCTTGTCTTTTATAGCCCCGGTAAAGGCGCCTGCTTTATGGCCGAAGACCTCACTTTCCAGTAATTCATTTGAAAATGAACTACAGTTCAGTGCCATAAACAACTTTTTTGACCGGGTGCTGGCATTATGAATAGCCTGCGCAAATACTTCCTTGCCGGTTCCTGTTTCACCCAGAAGCAATACGGTAGAATCCGTACAGGCCACCTTTTCCGCTAATACTTTGGCTTTCTCAATTTGCGTCGAGGTGCCTATTATGCTGTCAAAGCTGTAACGCTTGCCCACCTGCTTTTCCAGATGCAACAGTTTTCGCTGGAGCGCTACTTTTTCAAGAGCCTTGTTTAAAAGAGGAACTACCCTGGCGTTATCATTGCCTTTGGTAATGTAATCAAAAGCGCCATTCTTCATGGCCTGTACGCCGTCGGTGATATTTCCGAATGCAGTTAGAAGAATGACTTCGATGAGCGGGTATTTTGTTTTTACTTCTTTGGTAAAGTCAACGCCACTACCGTCGGGCAGCCTCACATCACACAAAAGAACATCCGGTTCCTCTTTTTCAATCACCTTCATGGCTGATTTAAGGCCGGATGCTTCCAGCACAATGTTTCCTTCCAGCCTCACTATCCTTGAAATAAGGTTGCGCAACTTCTCTTCTTCATCAATGATTAAAATCTTTCCGGTAGTCATTTATAACGGTATTTTTATTCGGGAATATCCGCAACCTGCTTCGTTGCAAAGCAAGCACTGAACAGGCCCCGACTCCAAACAAATTTAATTAATAACTTTGACAGGTTAAGATGGCAAGTTTTATAAAAGCGTTTCATCCCGCCTGCATATTTCCAGAAAAATGATAGTAAACGTAAAAAACAGGATCTGGCTCGGCACTGTGTTTCTTTTCGTGATGCTATGCCTGACTGGTGGAGTGTGTATCTATTATCTTGTGAGGATCAGCAATGATTCGAAGGGAATACTCAGGGAAAATTATGAATCTTTAGAATATTGCCATGGCATGCACAAACAGTTGGATAGCCTGACTGTGAATTATCCCGCCTCGATAAAAAAATTCGAGAATGACCTGGAATTGCAGGAACACAATATAACAGAACCCGGTGAAAGGCAATCGACTTCGGCTCTGAGAAAACTTTTTAGCAACCTGAAAAATAAATATTCGGATGCAGAGAATATTAAAGCAATTGATCTTCAGTTAGAGAACATTATCCAGCTAAATATGAATGCCATTCACAAGAAGAAACAGGAGGCCAATAATACCACCGATCATGCATTCGCTTATATCAGTGTTGTGGCGACGCTCGTTTTGATGATAGCATTCATTTTTTTATTAAACTTTCCCGCAGTAGTCACCGGTCCTATTATGCAGCTGACGGATGGGATAACAGAAATCGCTAACGGAAATTATACGCATCGCGTTGCTATTTTTACCAGGAATGAATTCGGCCAGCTGGCCACGGCATTTAATAAAATGGCAGAAAGACTGGAATATTTTGAAGGTCGTAATCTGAGCAAATTACTGTTTGAAAAAAGCCGCGCCGAAGCAGTGATCAACAGCCTCAAAGATCCAAGTATCGGTATCGACAAAAGCAATATAATCCTGTTTGCAAATTACCAGATCTTGAATCTCCTGAATTTAAATGTCCAGGATGTTGTAGGTAAAACCGTTGATGAGGTTAGGGCTAAAAGCAATTTGTTTGCCTACCTGGTTCAGAACGAGAGTTCCCTTCCAATCAAAGTGCAGGCAGGTACTAAAAACATCTATTTTTTAAAAGAAGTAATCGACGTAAGCCAGGACGGAAACAATAGCAAAGTGATCGTGCTAAAAAACATTACTTCATTTAAGGAGCTCGATGCAGCCAAAACTCATTTTATCGCAACCATCTCGCATGAACTCAAAACACCAATCGCCTCTTCAGACTTTAGTTTAAGCTTGCTGGAAGATGTAAGAACCGGCAACCTGTCTGTGGAGCAGATGAAACTTGTCGAAAATGTAAAAGAGGATAATGGCAGAATGCTAAAAATCCTGAGTGAGTTGCTAGATATGTCGCAGGTGGAAGCCGGGAGCATGCGATTAAATATACAGGACGTACATCCCATCATGATTGTAGACGCAACAATGGAAGCGGTGCGAAGGAACGCTGCGGAAAAACAAATAGCTATTCAGCTGGATATAGACGACAGTCTGGGACTGATCAAGGCTGATGCGGAAAAAACAAGCTGGGTGCTTAATAATTTTCTGACCAATGCCATCAAATATTCTCCCAGGGGAGGTTTGATAGTTATTGGCGTTACGCAACAAGGGAGAGATATAATCTTTTCTGTCACCGATCGGGGTCCAGGGATAGAAAGTCACCATTTGCAACACGTGTTTGAAAGGTATTATAAAGTGCCTGGATCCACTGGAGGAACCGGCCTGGGCCTGGCTATCTGTAAAGACTTTATGGAAATGCAACAGGGAAAGATATGGGCGGAAAGTGTCGTTGGAAAGGGGTGCTCGTTCAGGTTCAGTTTTAATAATCGATATTTTCAGGCGTAAAAGACCTCGACGGTTTATCCGGTATGCCCCAATATCTTTCATTATGACAGGTGAGTCAAATGATTTTTACAGCAGGTTTTTGACCACCATATAATCGGGTTTCGCAGTTGTCTTTCTCACGGACGCTGCCCTGGGTGGAACTATTTTACTTTTGACCTCAGGGGTTTTGCCGGAACGTTTGCTGGTTTGGACTGGCTTGAGGTTTTCTTCTTTGGCGATTCCGGATTGGTTGAGTTTGATCCGGCTCCCGGCTTGCCAGAAGCATCGGAAGATGATGTCGCAGAGGCCGGAATTACTTTGACACCGGTATTTTCCAATTCAACTATTGTCCAGGCAGTTTGCCTTTGGCCATACCGGGCTCTTATGCTCGCCACATCGCCTACTGAAACAAAAGTTGAGGCAGTATCGCCAGGGGCACGCGATCTGCGTGTTGCAGTTCCCAGCTCATACCGCACATAGTTCACTATCGATGCGATCCATTCATCAGAGTTCGTACCAAGAGCAGGCATTACCGACGCATAATCCTTACCATCTATCGGGCCAGACAAACCGTGCATGATAATCCTCGCAAGTACTGATTTGTCGGCATTAATGCGCTTTGAACCTGTAAGTGCAGGAGCAGCGAGGGCGGCAGTACCTGCTACCGTGATTCCTTTTCCACCGGGACCATGGCAGGTAATGCAAAGACCGTTAAATATATTCGAGCCAGCCATTATCAGTCTTCTGTCCCCGGAAGGAAGATTGGCCAAACGGGATCCGTAAGTTTTGATCAGGATGTTACGATCCATCGCTTTTTGGGAGGCAGAAAACATCTCGTTGGAGGCATTAGCCACAGATAAATCATGCGTCAACGTACTGTCCCCACCCGTATTCAGCGTATACAAAGACCTGAATAACTGCAACCTTACATCTGCTGATTTATCGCTCTTCAGCGAGGCAAGTATGGGCAGCAATTCGTTATCGCCTTTTTTAAGGTATGACTCGCAAATGACCACAGCGGCTTTCCTGATCTGCGGATGTTCATCTTTCAACGCCGTGCGCAAGATGTCTTTGTCTATCGATTCAAGGCCTTCCAGCGTCCACAAGGCATGCAGGCGGGCAAGATGAGAAGGTTTTTCGCCAGTTGTATTCTGCTCGCCGCGCACGATCTGTTTTAACATGGGCACAACTGATTTGTCGCCGAGTACAACCAGTTGCTTCTGCGCATTGTCTCTCCACCAGCCATTTTTGTGATCCAGATAGGTAACCAGTCTGGCTGGCGATTCGTCGAGCATTTTTGGCTTGTCGCCCTGCTTGAAACCATCATATACCAACCGGTAAATCCTTCCGTGTCCAATGTTTTTGGAAAGATTCTTCTCGTCAATTTTCTTGCGAAGAAAGGAACCGGGTTTTGTCCAGTTTCCCTGTTGTATAATTCCACGATGCATGTCGACGATGTACAAATTTCCATCGGGACCGGTGTACGAGTTTACCGGCCGGAAATTGATATCCGTAGAGGCGATAAATTCCTGGCGGTAGTAGGCATTTTGAATAATGATCTTGCCATTCAGGTTAATGACTTTTGCACGACGGATGAGCCTGCCAACGGGCTCGCAAATGATATAATCTCCCCACATATCTGCAGGCAGTGTATTTCCACGATAGATTGATTGTCCACACGCCCCGGTGAAGTGGTTCAGTGTACTATCGGGTTTTAATCGCATCAGGCCACCCTGAACATCTGGCGTGGCCAAGACGGGCCAAACCAGCTGGAACTCATTATTTGCCTGGTCAGGCATGTCAAGGGAGCCGTAGGAAGGATTCATCTGCACGCGTACCAACGGACTTTCACCCCCTGCACTGGTCAAAAACAACCGCCCGTAGTCATCGTGCGTTACACCCCATTGACCACCGGGACCGGAATAAATTGAATCTGCGACAAGCATTTTATTCTTGTAACGAAACCTTACCGGGTCGTATGTGATGTACATATAATTGTCGATGTTCCAGTCAAGACCGCTGCGCTGATGCTCCATGTTGTTATCCGTCAGCTTGTAATCGGGATACGCATACACGGTTTTTTTCTGATCAGCCTTTCCGTCTCCGTTGGTGTCTTTATAGGCATTGATGGTAATGGTGTTGGTTTCATTTACCAGCAGTTCATGATCTATGCATTGTATCATGCGTGGCAGCAGCAGGCTGTCGATAAAGATGGTACTCTTATCCATCTTCCCATCGTTATCTGTGTCTTCGAGCAGGGATATGCGGCTTAATGGTTTCTGTTCATTGGTAGCGTCTGCATCCTGCATGTAGGTAAGCATTTCAGCCACATACATTTTTGCGTTCCCATCCCAGGCAATGGCGACCGGTTCTTTGATCATCGGCTCGCTGGCAACAATTTGCAGATGATAGCCCTGAGGAAGATTAAATGTTCTCAGGCTCGCTTCAGGGGTGAGGTAATCGAGGGATGGTGTCGAATCAAAAATACGAACAGGATAAGGATTACCCACCGCAACAGCTGTCATTTTCTTTGTCTGGCTGCAATTATACAGGATCACACACATCAGAAGTAAACCAATAACTGAAATTTTCTTTTTCATGTAACTGGAGCTATAATTATTGGGTAGATGCTATTTTTTTCTTGTCCACTTTCGCATTCATGGCGTATAGAATTCCGCCCAACACGTGTTGCTGGTAGAGTGGGTCCTCCCAGGATTTATTATCATGCCCAAGTGCCGTGTAGAAACTT
>JBDTEB010000271.1:0-3252 GCA_039922795.1 Chitinophagaceae bacterium | reverse complement strand
TATGTAGTTCGGGTCGCAATGGGAAGGCGCTTTTCCTTTAAGCAGGAGCTGGTTTTTTCCTTCGACCATATTAATATGTTGAAGCTGGCTGTGTAAAGAAAGACTGAGGTTGATCTGTCCGGGTTTATCTGCGGAGATCCTTACCACGATGGCCTGCGCAGGGTTTGAAATAAAAACTTCTCTTTTAAATTTTACGCCGTTTATTGTAAAAGTTGTAGTGGCAATTGCTCTGGAGAGATCAAGGTCGCGGTAATAATTTGTAACCGTAAAACCGGTGTCTGATTGTTGGATATTACCAGGGGGGGCAACAGGTGTCCTTCCACCACCTGGAAAATTTTGCCTGATGACGAGGTCGGCCATCGGCAGAAAACTTTCGGAATAGAGCCCCTGCATTTTTTTTACGTCATTGGCGGCCTGGGCAAAATTTTCCTGGAAGAGGGAGGCACGTGCTTTCGCAAGGTTTTCAAAGGCCGTCGGGTTAATGTTATTTTTCACGGGTCCTCCGCTCCAGAGCGTCGCTTCGTTAAGCTGGATGAGTTCTTCCTGTACTCGTCCGAAGACCATTCCTCCCAACCGGCCATTACCTACCGGAAGAGCCTCCGTCCATACCTCCGCGGGTTTATCGTAGGAGAGTTTTAGATCGGTTTGTGCCAGGGAATGCAGGCCGATAAGAATTACGAAGATCGTAGCGAAAAGATTTTTTATCATGGCCTGGTGAAAATAGCTAAAACCCCGATCTCCACGCTGTCTGCTTTTGCCATCGGTATTTACTAGATTTGATTTATGAAGAAAATCCTCGCAATTTTTCTAACGGCCATCACGTTCACTACAATGGCCCAACCTGGCGGCGACAGGGTCAAAAAAATCGAAGCAGCCATCCCGGTAATTGATAAGATGTTTAGCGACTTCACCCTGCAGAACAGGCTGCCCGGGATGATCTACGGACTGGTAGTCGATGGAAAACTGGTTCACACGCTGGCGAAAGGCTACTCCGATGTGGAAAAGAAAATCGTCGTAACCACCTCTTCCGAATTCAGGATCGCCTCCATGACCAAGAGTTTCACGGCGATGGCCGTGCTAAAACTAAGGGATGAAGGCAAGCTGAACCTGGATGACCCCATCTCGTTATACATCCCCGAAATGAAAGGCCAGAGATACCTGACGTCGGATGCAACGCCAATCACCATAAGACACCTTATGACCCATGCGGCCGGCTTCCCGGAAGACAATCCCTGGGGCGACAGGCAGCTTGCCGTGTCCGACGAAGAAATGCTGAGGATGATAAAAAAAGGAATTTCCTTTTCGAATAGCCCCGGACTTTATTACGAATACAGCAATATGGGATTTGCGCTGCTTGGATATTTAATTAAAAAGGTATCCGGACAATCATACGAAAATTATATCACTGCAAATATTCTGGTCCCGTTGGGAATGACGCATACCTACTGGGAATACGATAAAGTGCCTGCGGCAGCGCTTGCTCATGGATATCGCCGGCTGAATAATAAATACGTGGAGCAACCGCTGCTGCTCAGCGGGAGCTATGGAGCCATGGGGGGACTGATCACGTCTATCGAAGATTTTGGCAAATATGTGGCTTTTCATCTGTCCGCCTGGCCGCCGTCAGATAAAGAGGAAACGGGGCCGGTTAAACGCAGTTCTGTGCGGGAAATGCATCACTTGTGGAATTTTAATTCCATGCAGGCAGGTTTTAAATATGCGAGTGGAAGAGCCTGTCCGCTCATTTCTGGGTATGGTTACGGACTCCGGATCAATGAAGACTGTGACAACCGGCTCATCATCGGGCACAGTGGCGGCCTTCCCGGCTTTGGCAGTGACTGGAAAATTCTCCCGGACTATGGCATCGGCATTATATCTTTTGGAAACCTGACCTATTCTCCAAACTCGGGAATAAACCTGCAGGTGCTGGACACCCTGGTCACTCTGGCCAGGCTGAAACCAAGGCCGGTGCCGGTCTCTGAAGTGCTCAATCAGCGGAAGAAACAATTGATCGAAATATTACCCGGATGGAAAAACGCAGAAGCCGTACCTATTTTTGCAGAAAATTTCTTCCTGGATTATTTTCCTGACTCGCTCAGAAAACAAGCCACGCTGATCTTCGGACATGCAGGAAAAATTCTTCGCGTGGGAGAATTTGTTGCGACCAATAATCTGAGGGGGTATTTTATTATGGAAGGAGAAAATAAAAATATTGAAGTGAGTTTTACGCTTACACCGGAAGCTGTTCCGCTGATCCAGGAATATAAGATATGGGAGCGGGAGAAATAAACATGTCACTCTCAAAATCCCCATCAAGAATTAGCCTCCTGCCCATTTAGCCTGCCTTAAACAACCCCAGCAATGCATTGGCTCCTACCCGTGTGCCTATCGGGATGGCCGAAAGGTCGACCTGGTAATTGCCATTATGATTAAAATAGGGATACTTCATTCCCGCCTTTGTCGCTTTCCTGAAGACCTCATCATTTGCAACCCCGATCATCAGGTAATCATATACTGTTTTGCTGCCTGGCGCAGCGAGGTAATGAAAATCCTCGGAGACCATCAGCGCGGGTGAAGTGGTTATGATATCCGCAAGATCCATCGTCTTTGCCAATGCCGCATTTACTTTCTTTACCATCGCTTCGTTGTTCACAAGTGGTGAGGCAGTAGCTTTCATCGTCATTACGGGAAATAGTTCTTTGGGCAAGTTGTTGGCTATGGCAATGCCTTCATTGACTCTTTTTATCCCGTCAAGCAAAATATTTCTTGATTTATCGCTGAACCATCGCAGGTTCATTTTCAAAAGCGCTGAAGCCGGAATAATATTATTGGCCGTTCCTGCCTGGAAGGAACCAACCGTAATCACAGCCGCATCCTGCGGGGCAATGTTTCGGCTGATGATGGTCTGGTACTGCATAATAGCAGTCGAAGCCATCACGATGGGATCTTTGGTAAGGTCAGGCGACGAGCCATGGCCACCGATCCCGTAAAAGGTTACATCCAGCTGATCGGTACCCGCGAAACGATCACCGAATCCATTCTGGATCGTTCCAACAGGAATCGGCCAGGTGTGCATCCCCAGCAGGTAATCCGGAACAGGAATTCCTTTTTCATACATCCTGTCATCGATCATCGCCTTGGCTCCCTGCCCTAATTCTTCGGCAGGTTGAGCCACAAAAACAAGGGTTCCCTTCCATTCATTTTTCATAGAGACCATGATCCTGGCAATGCCCAGCATCCAGGTGATATGGG
>JBDTEB010000270.1:0-4442 GCA_039922795.1 Chitinophagaceae bacterium | reverse complement strand
GGTTGGGCAGGAATAAAACAAAAAGAATGGTTTTTAAGAGTAAATTTTCCTGAACCTGCGCAACACCGTATCCTTCAACAGTAAGGAAATGAATGTTTGGAAGCAGGTAGAGTCCGATGGCAAAGATCAGAAAATACAAAGGCCAAATCTTCAACACACGCCGGATATAAAAATCACGTATACTGATTTTGCCAGTGACTGACTCTTCCTTCAGCAGAAGGAATGTTATCAGAAAACCGCTTAGAACAAAAAAAAGAACAACACCCAGTTTACCCATAAGGTAAAAGGGACTATTCTGATTGAAGTTCGCAGGTATTTTATAAAGGAGTTTAAACTGCTCAATGTGATGAAAAACAACCATAAATGCCGCAATGAAACGTATGGCATTCAGGTTTGGAAAATAGACTTTTCCTGTTTTCATACAATCAGGGTTTAATAGGCGTTGTCCTCACCTTTGATTGTATTGAATACCGTAAGCAACATGATCTTTATGTCGAGCATAAGGCTCCAGTTTTCCATATACCAAAGATCGTGTTCCACTCTTTTCTGCATCTGCACCACCGTTGTCTCGCCGCGATAGCCCTTGATCTGTGCCCATCCTGTGATGCCTGGTTTCAGAAATTGCCTCACCATGTACTGACCGATAATACGGGAATAATCATCTGTGTGTTTCAGCATGTGCGGCCTTGGTCCCACGAGGCTCATATCTCCACGAAGCACATTAAGGAACTGTGGAAACTCATCAAGACTGGTTCTTCTCAGGAACTTCCCTATTTTGGTTACCCGGTTGTCGTTCTTGGTGGCCTGAAGTTCATTTGACGTTGCATTCACACGCATGCTTCTGAACTTAAGACAAGGAAAGCTTTTGTTGTCCTTACCGCTCCTGGCCTGAATAAAAAACACAGGACCACGGGATTCCAGCAGAATGAGAATACTGATAATGGGTATCAGCCAGGAGAGAATAAATATTGCCACCAGTGAGCTCACTACCACATCGAATAATCGCTTCCTGATCCTGTTGCCAAGATCTTCCAGGGGTTCGTTGCGCATGGAGATCACCAACATCTCTTTCAGATAATCGATATGTACCTGTCGTTTCACAAAAAATCCGATATCCGGAACAATCTTGAAACGGATACAATTCTGATCAGCACCCTGTATCAGCTGGTAGATGCTCGGGTTGTGTTCAGGAGCAATGGTTGAATAAATTTCAGTCACCCCGTGTTTGCGGCAAACTTCCAGGGCGTCGCTCACATTACTGAGGATTGGATAATTAGACACTTCGTGAACGTTCTCATACTCTTCACAGAATCCGAGAATCTCTTTATTGATTCCGTCTTCTTCCAGGTAACTCACGAGCTTTTTTGCCAGGTTATTATAGCCAATGACGATCACCTTATTGATGAGATAATCTTTCTTTTTGAAATAATGATAGATAGCCAGGTACAAAAAGCGGTTAGTCATGATCGTTACGGCAATACTCATAAGTATTGCGATCAAAAAAGACCTCAGTTGCGGTTGCATCAATTGCTGGAAGAAAAACAGGTAACACACCACTGGGACCAGGAAATATATAAATGCCTGGATCGACCTTTTGGTGAAGAGTTCAAAAGACAACACATACTTCTCGTGATAGATACCACCAAGCAATGTTATCGCCGACCAGCAAATGCTCAGAAAAAAACCAAAATAAGTATAGCTCCAGTAAATATCCTGGATAACCGGAAGGCCGAATTTGTCAACCAGTTCCGTCCAGATCGGCGAATTTTCTTTCAACAAGTTATTGCGCAGAATATAGCCGCCTGCAAACACCACTCCGTTTATGGATAAGAGGTCCAGTGCACCGAGCAACAACTGCAGGTGGCGTAAAAATCTACTGTTCATACGATTATTCTTTTACCGGGGTACTAACGTTTAACCAAAGTTAAACGGCAACCTGCCGAACATGATCGTATTGATTGATCAGTGAAGCGGTCTCTTGTATATTTCCTTTTGATGAAGCACCAAAAAGAATTGATTCGATATTTGGAAGTTTGCAAACATATTCGATGGCTTCCTTTGCAGGAATTGCACCCGCTGCCAGAACCTGCATCGCTACTGCTCTTACCTTCTTTGTTTTCAGGGTGTGCTCGTAAAGATCCTTGCCGCCAGACATTCTGAATCCAACCTTGTTGATGGAGGAACAGATGATCGGGTTATAGATACCGGCACCTTCGAGTGTGGTCAACAGTTTCGGCATATTCATGGTAATATAGCCTGCTTCGGCATTGTATTTTTTCTGTACATAAGCGTGGTAGCTGGAAAGAAATTCCGTCATACCCAAACCGAGCAGCAGATCGGTGATTACATTCTGCAACCAGATCACCGGGGTGTTGATTCCCTTAAACATCTTCATTTCCGCATCGATCATCAGCTCCATGATGGAAATATAATCTTTGGAGATGAACGCGACACCACCCTTAAATAATGATCCGAAGATATTACCCGGCACATATTGTTTCAGTGTTCCCGCGATACCCAGTTCAGTGACCGCATTGGCATATTTGTGTGCATACGGCATGCAGGGCATGATCTTGAAATTGCTGTATTTTTCAGGATGTTCGCGTACGAAATCACAGATCCCTGCAATACGGTCGTGCGTGGTACACATGAAAGTATTGATTCCCGAATCAATGGCATAATCAAGCGTTTTGATGATCGCCTGGTCATTTTTAAACTTCATCGACTGAGCCCTTGACTTTTCGTCCGATATATGATTTACAGCAAAAAACTGGTTATCGCCAAATAAGATTCGTTCCATATTTAGTTATTTACGCTTTGTTTAATTAATGATATCACTTTATCTGTGTGCCATGCACTGGCAAAATTATTGATCGTGTTAGGCACTTTCTTTTCAACAGCCTTGATGAAATAATCGATTTGTGAAGAGTACTCTTCCCCGCGCAGATAGAAGTCAACAGGTTCCGTAAGGTCAGTGATGTATTTTACATTCCAGCCCTTGGTGTATCCGGCAGGAGTTTCATTTGTTTTAAAATGAACTTTGAGCTCGTTGGCATCGCTCACAATCTTGCCCTTGCTACCAATGATGGTAATAGAGGTAGACATTTTGCGATAGGTTTCATCACTCCAGTTTACAGAAAGCACACCGGAAAGTTTCGACCTAAGTTCGAGCAAAGAGAACACGGAGTCCTCCACGTTTTTAGAATAAAACGATTTTAAAATAGAACCGTTAATCTTTTCGATGGGTCCGAGAATATGGTTGATCAGATCAATTACGTGTGAAGCGTAATCCATCAGACAGCCGCCGCCCTCAGCAGGGTCCGAGCGCCATGTGTCCTGCTTTGGCTTGATCACAACCGGTCCGTAAGATTCCCCGGTAAAGTGAAACAGGTCGCCTAGAAAACCGCCATCGACGATCTTCTTTACTTCCTGGAATGTTCCAATGAATTTATTGTGATAACCCACCTGATTGATGAGTTTTTTTCTTTCAGCAATTTCTACCAGCTCCTTACCTTGTTCAGGGGTGAGACACAATGGTTTTTCAGCGAAAACATGGCTTCCGTTCTCCAATACTTTTTTAACCATTGAAGCATGGAACTTGGTAGGTACGGCCACAAATACAGCCTCAGGTTTTGCCTGTGCCAGCATGTCTTCATAATCAGTAAAGCATGGAAACGCGGAGTACTTTTTGAAAACATCGAGAACCATCTTTGAAGTGTCGCTTACGCCAACAACTTCAACATCGGAGTGCGCTCCCAAAATAGAAAGATGGGAGATCCCCATTTTTCCAGCTCCGATCAATGCAACTTTTACCATATCTGTTATTATTTTTTTATTCTTAATAAATGAGCAGCCAGGTCACGCAAATAAGTCATCTGGTTGCCTGTGTTTCTCCGAAAGATCTCGGGCCGCATAAAGATTCTCGCCAGCCATTCCATCCTGAGTTTGATAAAGATTCTCGGAGGCCTTTTGCTATTGCCGGCGTACCAGTCAAAAACGTTGCCGATTGTGCTGATGATACGGGCGTTAACGATATCGCGATGCTGGTAGGCCCATTTCTCCTGCTTTGGCGCAGTCATTCCCACAAATAATACGTCAGCATTGGTTTTATTGATGGTATCAACCATGATTCGGTTGTCTTCATCAGAAAATTCACTTTTGTAAGGGGGAGAAAACGTTTCCACCTTTACGTTCGGATATTCGACATTTACCCTTTCCCTGATCTTTTGCAACGTGCTTTCCGAAGATCCCAGGAAGAACACTTTCCAATTGTTTTTGTTGCCATGATCCATCAGGTAGTCAAAACAGTCCTGCCCGGCAATTTTCTCGATGTTCTTCCCGTGTATAAGCATTGAACCGAGGGCTATGCCAACACCATCAAGTACCAGCACGTCTGTATTTTCTAAAACCTTCCTGAAGGTCTTGTCCTTTTTAGCCAGACC